>CANMAT010000297.1 GCA_947494865.1 Deltaproteobacteria bacterium | reverse complement strand
GACGTCGTTGCGCTCGCGCAAGGCGCTGAGGTCGAGCGCGTCGCGCGCCTCCCACGCGACGTCGGTGATGTGGGCGCGCTCGGCCTCGCGGCGGCCGAGGGCCACGTACGCGGGCGAGAGGTCTGACGAGGTGACGCGCAGCCGACGCCCTGCGGGCATGTGCCGGCGGAGGTGCCGCGCGTACCCGCCGGTGCCCGCGGCGAGGTCGTAGAGGTGCGCGTCGTCGCGGTCGCCGAGGGCCTCGAGCGCGGCGCGCGTCCACACGTCGTAGGAGCCCAGCGAGACGTTCACCGCGTGCAAGAGGCGCATGGTGAAATCCTTGAGCCTCTGCGGCACGCCCTCGACGTCGAGGATCTCGGGCCCCGCGCTGCGGAGCGCCGCGTCGATGCGGGCGACGCCCTGATCGATCGCGCCTGCCGACGCGGGCGTGCGGCGCAGCTCCGCGAGAAGCTGCGCGGCGTACGCGTCGACGGTCTTCGCGGCGCGTGTGTCGGGTGACGCGAGCAGCGCGTCGCACGCGTCGAGCACCTCGCGGACGGTGCCCCGGCGCGACGAGAGGACGTCGTCGACGCGGCGCGCGCGCGCCCGATCGAGGCGCAGCGAGAGCGGGTCTGCGGGCGGGAGGCGCTGTACGAATCCCAGATTGAACATCGCTCGGTGACCTCGTGGGGCGATCGTAGAAGGGCCTTCGAGGGGGAGTGGGAAAAGTGTTTGGCGTGGTTCAAATCGTGGTGCTAGGGTGCGCTGGAGAGTGGTCGTGCCTATCGCCATCCACCATCGCGACGCAGCGCCCGCAGCCGTGTGTGGCGCTCGCGAAGAGACGTTGGCTTCCCATGGGACGGAAGCCGTGAAGGGTCTCTTCGGAGTGGTGATCGTGCGCGTTGCGTCGAGCGCCGCGCGCGAGGGTGTGTGGTGCGAGGGGCGATCAGTCCGCCGCGCCGGGTGGAGCGTTGTTGCTCCCGAGAATTCTCTCGAACCGCGCCGCGTGCTTCGTGCACGCGATGAGGTTCTCGCGCGGGATCACAGCGGGCGCCGGAGGGTCCTGTCCGCCGCGTTGCCCCCGTCACAGAAGGCCCGGTACGTGGGCCGCGGTTGATCCGCGGTTTCCCTCGGGTCGCGGCACAGTCCGCGGGAGGTTGAGACATCACAATGAATCGTTTCAAGCACATGGCTTCCACCACGGAGGCGATCCCGCGGTAGTACCGCCACCAGTGGGACGCCTGACGGGTGACGCGTCCGGCCGGAGCGTGACCCAGCGAGCGCCTACAACGGCGAGACTCCCGTCGAGGGGGGGCACTTTCAACGGTGCTCCCCCTCAACCTTTTCGAAGACCCGAGAGTTCGAGAATCTCTACGCGTTGAGCGCCGCGGGGCGCGGCCAGCGCGACGCCATGATCACGGGCATACCCTGCGAGGGGCTCAGCGTGATGGCCCTGCGCACGGGCACCACGGGGCGCCCCGGCGCCGCGCGCAGATCGACGCGCGAGAGCACCGTGGCGAGCACCATCTTCATCTCGTAGAGCGCGAAGGCCATGCCGATGCACCGCCGGATGCCCCCGCCAAAAGGGAACCACTCGGTGGGCGCGTACTTCTTCTCGAGGAAGCGCTCGGGCCTGAAGCGCTCGGGGTCGTCGAAGACCGCCGGGTTGCGGTGCGTGAGGTAGATCGACGGCGCGACGGCCACCCCCGCGGGGAGGTCGTAGCCCCCGATGCGCATGGGCTTCTGCAGCACCCTGCCCACGAGAGGGATCACCGGGCGCAGTCGCATCGTCTCGCGGATCACGGAGTCGCGGTACTCCATCTTCGCGACGCGCTCGGGGGTGAGTCCCCCGTCGCGTTGGGCCTCGGCCACCTCGGCGTCGAGGCGGCGGCGCACGCGCTCGTCGCCGAGGATCCAGTGCAGCGCCCACGCGAGCGACGTGGCCGTGGTCTCGTGGCCCGCCACGAGGAGTGTCACGAGCTGGTCGCGGAGGTCTTCTTCGGTGAGCCCGTTGCCCTGCTCGTCGCGCACGTCGAGGAGCATCGAGAGGATGTCGACGCGCCCCGCGGTGCCGGCTACGCGCCGACGGTGGATCTCTCCGAGGAGGGTCTCGTTGGCGCGCGCGGCCTTGCGCTGGTAGCGCCCCCACGGAGACCACGGGCCGAGGTCGCGCTGCACCGCGGGCACCAGGAGCGGCGGCCACGTGGCGGTCTCGAGCAGGTCTTCGAGCATGGCGCCGATGCGCCCGCGCGAGCCCGCCTCGTCGAGGCCGAAGACCGTGCGGAGGATCACCTCCATGGTGATGCGCTGCATGGTGCGCTGCACCGCGAAGCGCTCGCCGAGGGGCCACCCGTCGACGGCGTCGTGGGTGATCGCCACGATGTCGCGCCCGTAGGCCTGCATGCGCTCGCCGTGAAAGGGCGGGAGCACCAGCTTGCGCATGCGCATGTGCTCGGGGCCGTCGAGCAGGATGAGCGAGCGCGCGCCGAGGAAGGGCCGCAGCGCGATGGCCACCTCGCCCGCGTGCATGTCGTCGCCGTTGGCCGCGAACACCTCGCGGATGTGCTCGGGGTTCGACATGATGACCAGCGGCGGCATCGAGGCGATGTGCAACTGAAAGGTCTCGCCGTACCTCTCGCGGCACTCTTCGAGGAAGGGGAACGGTCGCCACAGCCATCGCCAGAGGTGAACCGCGGTCGTGCGTTGGGGCCCAGGGGGGAGCGTCACAGGTCACTCTCCTACCGCGGCCGCGCCTCGACGAGAAGCCTCGCTGCTACGGTGTATTGCAATCAGGTGACAACTCGGTGACAACTCCGGGTATGCGCTTCTCGTGGTCGTCGTTCGGGCTGCTGGGCCTCGTTACGGTCAACCTCTCGTGCAGCAGCGACACGCCGCCGGCGGTCGCCGACGCGGGCCTCGACGCGGGCCTCGACGCGGCCGACGTGGCCGACGTGGCCACCGAGCAGCCGCCGCCCGTGATGTGCACGCCGCGCGTGATCGAGCCCGGGAGCCTCGAGGGCGACCCGTCGCCGCTCACCGTGCCCGCGGGCGCCGTGCGCGCGGGGCGCCTCGAGGCGACGGAGCTTCCCGCGAGCCGCACGGGCCTCGCGTACTGGAAGACGGGCGACTACGTGCTGGCCAACGACCGCGTCGCGCTGCTCGTCGAGAGCGCGCGCGCCTCCGACGGGTACAACCCCTGGGGCGGCACGCCGGTGGGCGTCGCGCGCGTCGAGGGCGGGCGCCTCGTCGACGCGGGCGACTTCAACGAAATGATGTTCGGCATCGGGCGCTTCACCGTAGCCACCGAGTCGGTCACGGTGATCAAAGACGGCACCCGCGACGGCGTCGCGGTGGTGCGCGCCGTGGGCCCGATGCGGCCCATTCCGTTCATCGACGCCTTCGGGCGCTCCATCGTGCCCGCCGACTACTCCGACGTGCGCCTCTCGCTCGAGTACGAGATGCGCCCGGGCAACGACTACGTCGACGTGTTCGCCACCTTCGACGTGGGCAACCCCGACGGGTACTTCGCGCAGTTTGTGACCAACGCCTTCTTTCAGGGCTACCGCATGCAGCGGTACATCCCCGGGTACGGCTTCTTCGGGACGGGCGAGGGCGCCGCGCCTCCGCCCGCGTCGGGGGTGTTCTGGGTCGACGACGAGGCCACCAGCTGGGCCTGGCAGGTGCCCCAGGGCGACCTCTCGCAGTTCATCTCGATCTCGGGCTTCGACCTCTTCAACGCGCCGGGGCTCGAGCTCCCGGGCTGCGCGACGCCGCCCGTGCGCACCCGCGTGGGCCGCATCGTGATCGGTGGCAAAGGCATCGACGGCCTCCAGCAGGCCGCCGCGCGCGCCGCGGGCGCCGCGCTGCGCGAGGTGCGGGGCACCGTCGTCGACGCCGCGGGGATGCCCGTCGCCGGCGTGCGCGTGCACGCCTCGGCGCCGCGCACCATGCCCATGGGCGACGCGGGCATGCAGACCATTCAGCAGGCGTACACGCGCGCCACCACCGACGCGGCGGGCAGCTTCACGCTGCACGTTCCCGCGGGGGCCGCGGTCGACCTCACGGCGTACCGCCGCGGCGACGCGGTGGTGGGCCCGGTGAGCGTGCCCGCGGCGCAGGGCACCGCGATGCTGCGCCTCGGCGACGCGGGCAGCATCCATGTGGTGGCCACCGACGCGGCCACGATGGCCGGGCTCCCGGTGCGCGTGCAGGTGCTCCCCGTGGGGGCCGCGGTGCCGTCGCTGCCCGACTCCTTCGGCGAGACGTCGGTCCCCTCGGGGCGGCTCCACGTCGAGTTTCCCACCACGGGCGACGTCACCCTGCGCGCGCCGCCGGGCCGCTACCGCGTGGTGGTCTCGCGCGGCTACGAGTACGACCTCAGCGACACCACGGTCACCGTGGCCGCCAACACGACCGCCGACGTGCGCGTCGCGCTGCGCCGCGTGGTCGACACGCCCAACGTGCAGTGCGGCGACTTTCACATTCACACCTCGCGCTCGCCCGACTCGCCGGACCCCGCGCGCTTCAAGCTCGCCTCGGCCGCGGCCGAGGGCCTCGAGGTGCCCGCGCGCTCCGAGCACGAGTTCGTGAGCGAGTGGCAGACGCTCGTGCGCGACATGGGCCTCGACGCCTGGATGTATGGCCTCACGTCGCTCGAGCTCACCACCTTCGCGTGGGGGCACTTCGGGGTGTTTCCCCTCGAGCCCGACGCCGCCGCGCGCAACGGCGGCGCCTTCGAGTGGGTGAACCGTATGCCCCCCGCGGTGTTCGCCGAGGTGCGCGCGCGCCGCGAGCAGCCCGCGCTGGTGGTCAATCACCCGCGCGGCGCCGCCATCAGCGGGTACTTCACCGCCGCGGGCTACAACGCCGCCACGGGCGTCGCCGCGCGCCCCGAGATGTGGGACGACGCGATTCGCACCGTCGAGTTCTTCAACGACAAGAGCTTCTACGACGCCGACAACCGCGAGAGCGTGAGCGACTGGTTCTCGTTCCTCAACCGCGGCCGTCGGATGTTCGCGGTGGGCTCGTCGGACAGCCACTCGATTCAGGGCGGAAGCCCCGTGGGATATCCTCGCACGTGCATGACGCTGGGCACCGACGACCCGCGCATGAACACCCCGAACGGCATCCGCGACGCGATCGTCAACGGCCGCACGTACATCTCGGGCGGCGTGTACATCGAGGCCACCGCAGCGCCCGCCGCGGGCGGCGCCGCCGTGAGCACGGGGCAGGAGCTCACCGGCGCGGGCTCCATGGTGCGCCTCTCGCTGCGCGTGCAGGCCGCGCCGTGGGTCACCGTCGATCGCCTCGACGTGTTCACCAACGGCACGAACACCGACGCGGGCACCGCCGACGCGGGCGCTCCCCCCAACGCGACGCTCGCGCAGACGATCACCCTCGACGCCTCGCGCCGCGACCCGATGAACCCCGTGGTGCGCTTTCGCGGCGACGTGATGGTGCCCGTCGCGGCGCAGGGCAACTGGGTCGTCGTCGCCGTGCGCGGCGGCTCGCTCGAGCCCGTGCACCCCGGCCGCAACGCCTTCGGCGTCACCAACCCCATCTTCGTTCGCCCGTGAGGGGTCTCTGCCTCGTCGCCGTGCTCCTCGCCGCGTGCGGGCGCGCGCCCGCCGTCGCGACGCCGCCGACCCTCGCCGCCCTCGCGGCACTGCGCGACGCGTTCGACCGCAACGACCTCGCGCGCGCCACCGACCCCGAGGCCCTCGCGCGCGCCGAGCTTGTTCACCGCCTCGCCGAGCTGCACGCCATTCAAG
>CANMAT010000296.1 GCA_947494865.1 Deltaproteobacteria bacterium | reverse complement strand
TACCTTGGGCGAGGCGTAGTACGGGCGGCCCGAGGCCTCGTGGGGCCAGCGCGCGTCGCTCGCGGCCACGCGCGGCGGCGGATACGGAACGTTCACGTCGCAGCCGAGGTAGCGGTCGCCCCCGCGCAGCTGCCGGTCGCCGAGCGACACGCCGTAGCTGAACGTGGCGGGCAGCGCCGCCGACTTCGCCACGCACGCGGGGTCGTCGGGGTTGTAGCGCGCGTTGCGCACGCGGCAGCACGACGGGTGGTTGCGCTCGGCCGCCGTGCAACACGACGCCGCGGTGAGATGCGCGGGGTCGCTGGCGGGCGGGCACACGGGCTCTTCGGTGCGCCGCTCCATCGCGGCGACGAGCCACTCGGGGTTGATGTTGTCGACGGTGAGATACTGCTCGGGCGGAGGCACCACCACGAGGCGCGCGCCCACGGTGATTTCGAAGCCGCCCATGTTGGGCCACAGGAGGTCGGCGTGCCATCGCTTCACGCGCTCGAGAAAGCGCGCGTCGCGGAGCATGGCGTCGACCATCGCGTCGGTGACGTCGCCCGCCGCCGCCACCTGCTGATACTCCGCGAGGGAGGGCGGCGCGCCGCGCAGGTCGAGCGAGAGCTGCCGCAGAAAGCGCGTGGGCGACGCCGGCGCGGCGGCGCACCCGTTGCTCGCCGAGGCCGCGCGGCGGGGGTCGTCGCCGAGGCGCACGCAGGTGATCAGCGACGCGCACGCGAGGAGCGAAATCAACACCCGCACCGCTGCGCTGCCTCGCTTCGCGAACGTCACCCGCATGCCTCCTCGCTCCGTGCGCGGTCACCGTTGCCACCGCGCGGAGGCCCATTCATAGCAGCGCCCGCGGGGCCTTGTCTCCTGTGCGTCGCGCGACGCGCCACGCACGGGCAGCGCCCTCGCGGGCTCACACCATGGGGGGCGGCATCACGGTCGGGAGGATGCTCTCGAAGCGCCGCGGCGAGGCGTCGTTCACGGTGATGCACACGACGGTCTGGTCGTCGCTCTGGGGGGCCTCTTCGACGAAGCGGTCGAGGTCCGAGAGCACGGTCTCGAGGGTGGTGCGCGCGACGCCGTCGCAGCGCGTGAACGACTGCTGCAGCCGCTCTTGACCGTAGAACTCGCCGTTGACCGAGCGCGCCTCCACGATGCCGTCGGTGTAGAGCATGAGGGTGTCGCCGGGCAGGAGCTGCACCTGCGCCTCGCCCACGTCGATCTTCACCTCGACGCCGAGGGGCATGGTGCGCGCCTCAACGTACTCGAGCGGAATCACCTCGCCGTTGCGCCGCAGGAGCGGCGTCGTGTGGCCCGCGTTGGCGAAGCGCAGCGAGTTTTGCAGGAGGTCGATGACCACGTACACCATGGTGGTGAACATGCCGTCTTCGGCCACCTCGGAGAGGGCGCGGTTCACCCGCTGGAGCACGCGGCGCGGCGAGGCCTCGACGGGCGCGGCCGCGCGGATCTCGCTCGTGACGCGGGCCATGAAGAGCGCGCCCGAGATGGCCTTGCCCGACACGTCGCCCACCACGAGCGCGAGCTTGTTCGGGTCGAGCCAGAGAAAATCATAGAAGTCGCCGCCCACGTGAAACGCGGGCTCGTAGTGCACGGCGAAATCGAGCCCGGTGACGCGCGGCGGGTCGCGGGGCAAGAGGTTGCGCTGAATCTGCCGCGCGAGGCGGAGGTCGTAGTCGAGCCGCTCGCGCGCGAGGAGGCGCTGGTGCAGCCCGATGAGGTGCAGGGCCACGCCGGCCTGCGAAGCGAGGCCGCCGAGGAGGTCGAGGTCGTCTTGCGTGAAGTACCCCTGCGCGGGATCAGCCTCGACGTGCAAGATGCCCAGGTGCTCGCCGCGGAACGACAGCGGCGCGCCCATGCGCCAGCCCACGGGACCGATGGGGCCGCCTTGCACCGCGCTCTCGCGCAGGCCCGCCGCGCTCTGCGCGTCGCGCACGGCCTCGGGGTCGATGGGCTGCGACGCGAAGGGGTCGCCCTGCGCGCGCAGGAGCACCGACTGCCCCTGGCGCAGCACGCGGTCTACGACGTTCTGGGGGATGCTCATGTTGGGCACGAGCGACTCCCGGTCGCGGCCCTTGCGGCGGCGCGCGGCGAGCGTGCGAAGCTGCTGCGTGCGGGCGTCGAGGGTCACCGCCGCGGCGGCCTGCGCCTGCGGAAACACCTCGAGCAGGAGCCCGGTCACCTTGTCGAGGAGGGCGCGCGGCTCGAGCGTGCTCGCCACCGTCTCCGAGATTTTGTACATCGCCTGCAGCTTGCGCTGCATGCGGTCGAGCTCGCGCGCCACGTCGGGCACGGGGCCGATCTTGCGGGTGGCGTGATCTTGCCGGAGGTTCGCCACCTCGATGAGGGGGCTCAGCGCCGGGTCGGTCACGTCGGGCACGAGCACCGCGGCGCTCTCGACCGCGGCGATCATGTCGTCGGCGAGGTCCATGCGAAAGCGCGACGCGCCGATCTCGACCTCGTCGCCGTGGCGAAGCCGCGCGGCGCCCTGAATCCGTCGACCGTTGATGAACGTGCCGTTGCAGCTCCCGAGGTCTTCGAGCTGCCACGCGTCGCCCTCGCGGCGAACGCGCGCGTGCCGCCGCGAGACGCGCTGGTCGTTGATGTGAATGTGACAGTCGAGGCGACGGCCAAGCAGGCACTCGGCGCCGTCGAGGCGGTGTACCCTGCCCGCGTCGGGGCTCAGCGAAATGATGCGCGCCACGGGGCTTCCTACGGTCGGTGATCGTCGCTCACGAAGCCGCGCAGCGCGTCGGCGGCGGTGGGAAAGATGGCCAGCACGCGGTCGAGCATCATGACGTGAAAGATCTCCGCGGGCTGCTTGCTCACCCCCGCCACGCGCACGGCGCCGCCGAGCGAGCGCATGCGCTTGAAGAGCCCCACGATCACCCCGACGCCGGAGCTATCGATGACCCGCACGGCGGTCATGTCGACCACCACCTTCACGCCGCCCCGCTCGACGAGCTGCTCGACCGCCGGCCGCAGCTCGGGCACCGTGAGCGCGTCTAGGCTCTCCACGTTGAGCTTCATGATCGTGACGCCGCCCGACTCGATCATCTCGTGATTCCGCATCGCCTACCCGCCCGTCGCCTCGGACGCGCCGGGGCACTCCGAGAGCCGCTTGATCATCGTGAGGTGGTTGTGACCGCGCCGCCGAACATACGAGACTTCGCTCATCACCGTACGAATGATGAACATTCCCATTCCCCCCTCGGAAAGAGTTTCGAACTCGGGGGCAACCGTGGCGCCCGACCGGGTAAAATCAAACCCCGTACCCTGATCGATCATGCGTAGCACCACGCGCTCGTCGTCGACCCGCACGCACACCTCGACCTCGCCCTCTCGCGCCGCGTAGGCGTGCTCGACCACATTGTTGAAGGCCTCGTTGAAGGCGCTCATCACACGCCACTCGAGCCCGCTCCGCACCCGGTCGCGCTCGACGTGCTGACACGCCGCGCGCACCATGGCGCCCGCGACGTCACGGTAGCGAAGCTCTCCGGGTACACGCACGGTGAATCGCAAGGGCAACGTCGCGGCCTCGTCTGCGCGCCACGATAACACAGCTCCGCGCTCGGCCACGCGCGCCGCGCTTGCGGAACGGTCCCCCGCGTTGCTATGTGTCGCGCGGCTCATGGATTGGAAGGTAAGCGTCGTCAAGCGCGCGATGGATCTCGTCGGAGCCGCGGCCGGGCTGGCGGTCACGGCGCCCTTCTACCCCGTGATCGCGGCGGCCATCTGGGCCGACAACCCCGGGCCCATCTTCTACTCGCAGGTGCGCGTGGGCCGCACGCACGCCACCGCCGACCCGCTCAAGGGCGACCTCCCCACCTTCAAGATGTGGAAGTTTCGCTCGATGCGCATCGATGCCGAGCGCGGCGGCGCGCGCCTCGCGAGCGCCAACGACGACCGCGTCACCCGCGTGGGCAAGTTTCTCCGCAAGACGCGCCTCGACGAGCTGCCGCAGTTCTGGTGCGTGCTCACGGGCGACATGTCCATCGTGGGGCCGCGCCCCGAGCGCCCCGAGCTCGTGCGCACCCTCGCCGCCGCCATTCCGATGTTCGAAGAGCGCACCCGCATGGTGCGCCCGGGCATCACGGGCCTCGCGCAGGTCTCCCTCGACTACCTGGGCCGCATGCCCGCCGACTCCGAGCTCGCGCGCCTCAAAGACACGCTGCTCAACCCCCTCAAGCTCGAAGAGCTCGAGGGCTCCCTCGCCGACGACATGCGCACCAAGCTCCTCTTCGACCTCGCCTACGCCGCGCGCCTCGAAGACTTCTGGACGTTCCTCCGCACCGACCTCGAGATCATCGTGCGCACGCCCGCGGTGATGCTCGGCGCCCGCGGTCGCTGATCCGTTCGATCGCACATTCTCGCTTGTAGCCACAGCGATTGTGAGTTTGACGAGACGCGGCCTCCGCGCGTAGGGTCGCTCGCTAGAGCACAGATGGCCGATCGCCCTCACCGAAAATCTCCCTTCGACCCGAGGCAGGCGGCCACGCCAGCAGCGCACGACGACCTGTTCGCCCAGCACGGCGACCTCGCCGACTATTTCTCCGACGGACCGGCGCCCGCGCCCGCGCACGAATTCATCGACAGCGAAGCCGCGACGCGCGTCTCGAACCAGCGGCTCTACGAGGGCGGCCTCCCCGCCTCGCCCTTTTACGACAACGCCCCCGAGGCCGGCTGGCACGACCCCGAAGACCCTGCCGCCTTCGCAGACCCGAATGGCCTTCACTACAACCCGGGCTACTACCCCGACCCCGCCATCGGCGACGATGTGCCCACCGTCGGCGGCGACGTCGTCGACCCGCTCCTCGCGCCGCACGGCGAGTACGGCCTCGCCCTGCACGACCCACAGGCGGCCTCCGATGCAGCCCAGTCGAGCGGCACGTTCTCGTGGATCCGAGAGAACGCCGCCGACCATGTGGGCTCGCCATCGCCCGACCTTGTTCTCCTCTCCAACGCCGACGGCTATGCCGCCGCCCAGTTTCGCGCCCTGCGCTACCGCCTCGAGCAGGAGCCCAACATCCAGGTCGTGGTGGTCACGTCGGCGCGCGAGGGCGACGGCAAGAGCGTCATGGCGGCCAACCTGGCGCTCGCGCTCGCCGAGGGCGGTCGCATCCGCGTGCTCCTCGTCGACGCCGCCCTGCGCAACCCTGCGCAGCACAAGCTGTTCGGCATTCGCGGCGACCTCGGGCTCACCAGCGTGCTGGCCGCCCGCCAGAACGACCCGAGCATGCCCATCGACGTGATTCGCATCTCGACGAGCCTCTCGCTCATCCCCGCGGGGCCCCCGGTGCAGAGCGCCTACGCGGCCCTCTCGTCGGAGCCCGCCGCCGTGCTGCTCGGTCAGATTCGCAAAGAGTATCGGTACATCATCGTCGACTCGTCGCCGGTGTTCGGCACCGCCGAGACGCTCGCCTGGCACAGCATGATCGACAAGTACATTCTCGTCGCGCGCGCCGGCAAGAGCACCAGCGAAGACCTCACCCGCGCGAGCGAGCGGCTGCAGCGCGACCGCATCCTGGGCGTGAGCTTCGTCGGCGCGCCGATGCGCCGCGAGTAGGGCCATCGTCTGCGCTTCACGCAGCGTCTCTCGATATAAAAAGGCCCTGCCGTGAGCGATCACGACAGGGCCTCTTCGTTGGTGCGACGCGCGGTCAGCTCTTCGCGGCCTCGAGGAGGGCGAGATTCCAATCGACCTCGCGCTGCGCCTCTTCGAACTCGGGGCCCTCCGAGGGGCCCT
>CANMAT010000295.1 GCA_947494865.1 Deltaproteobacteria bacterium | reverse complement strand
TCGCTCGCATCGAGCGCCCAGTCGGTGTTGGCCACCTCGCGGTCGACGCGCAGGTACGTGCTCCCGCGGTGCAGCACCACCTCGCCGCACAGCTCCAACCGCATGCGCTCGATGAGGCACAGTGCGCTGCCCGTCCACCGGCCGTCGGCGCCCTGCGTGAGGTCGGCCTCGACCACGTCGTCGGCGAGAAACGCGTTGAGCTCGGGCGGCGCGACGAAGGCCGACAGGGGCTCCCCCCGCGCGCCGATCTCGTTCACGAAGCCGAAGCCCCTGGGGTTGATGCTAACCGTGGCAGTAATCGTGCGGGTCGTTGACATTGCGAGGGCGCGGAGTCTCGCACGCCGCGCAACGCCGGGTCTACGCGCCCTTTTCGCGCGCCTCGAGGGCCCGCGCGAGCTTGCCGTGAATGCCCCCGAAGGCGCCGTTGGAGAGCACCGCCACCACGTCGCCCGCGCGCGCCTCGGCCGCCACGCGCGCCACGATGGCGTCCACGCTCCCCGCGCCCACGGGCACCGTCTCAGCGCGGCCGCCGCGCGCGTTGATCTCGCCCACGATGGCGGGCACGTCGAGCTTCTCGGCGTCGGGGATCTCCGCGCGACCGATGGGCGCGAGCAGCGCGAGGTCGGCGCTCGCGAAGGCCGCGGGATACTCGCGCTGGTGGAGGTTTCTGCACGCCGTCGCGCTGCGCGGCTCAAAGATGGCGATGAGCCTCCCATCGGGGTGGTGCCCCTTCATCGCGCGCAGGGTCTCGTCGACGGCCGTCGGGTGGTGCGCGAAGTCGTCGTAGATGCGCACGCCGCTCACCTCGGCCACGAGCTCTTGCCTGCGCTTCACGCCCTTGAAGTCCATGAGCGCGCGACACAGCTGAAGCACCGGGAGGCCGAAGCCCTCGGCGAGCAGCGCGATGGCGCCGAGGGCGTTTCGCAGGTTGTGCTCGCCCATCATCGGCGAGAAGAAGCGCCCCGCGCACGAGCCGCCGATAAACAGTTCGAAGGGCTGCAACCCCTTGGAGGGCGCGATGGGCGCCGCCATCCACTCGGGGGCGAAGCCGTCGGGGTACGTGTCGGTGCTGAGGCCGTAGTACACGACGCGCGCGCTCGATTTCGCGGCCACCGCGCGCACCTCAGCGTCGGGCCCGTGGGCCACGAGAACGCCATCGGGCGCGAGGCGCGAGACGAAGCCGCGGAAGGCGTCGCGGTACTTCTCCATGTCGGGATAGATATCAATGTGGTCGTGCTCGATGGAGGTGAGCACCGAGGCCCACGGGCGGTACGACCAGAACTTCGGAATCTTCTCGAAGAAGGCCGAGTCGTACTCGTCGCCCTCGACCACGAAGGCCCCACCCTTGCCGAGGCGAAAGCTCGTATCGAAGTTCTTGGTCAGCCCGCCCACGAGAAACGACGGGTCCATCGACAGGGCGTGGAGCAGGTGCGCGGTGAGGGCCGTGGTGGTCGTCTTGCCGTGCGTGCCGGCGATCACGATGGAGCGCCGCTGCGCGAGAAAGAGCTCGCCGAGGGCCTTCGGAAACGAGCGCACGTTCATGCCGCCGTCGATGGCGGCGCGGGCCTCGGGGTTGTCCTTGCGGCACACGTTGCCCACCACCACGAGGTCCGGCGCGGGCGCGAGGTGCGCGGCGTCCCAGCCCTCCATCGCCTCGACGCCGTAGGCCTTCAGCGCGTCGCCCATCGGCGGGTAGAAGGCCGTGTCGCTGCCCGTGACGCGGTGGCCCGCGGCCTTCAAGAGTCCCGCGAAGGCGCCCATCCCGGTGCCCGCGACGCCGATGAGGTGAACGTGCATAGCGGGCGTAGATGCACGCGCATCACGCCGCGGTCCAGTATGTGACGCGGGATCTCAGAACTCGACGACGGTGCGAATCGACTCGCCCGCGTGCATGAGGTCGAAGGCCTCGTTGATGCGCGACAGCGGGAGCTTGTGCGTGATCAGCGAGTCGATGTCGATCTTGCCGTCCATGTACCAGTCGACAATCTTGGGCACGTCGGTGCGGCCGCGCGCGCCGCCGAAGGCCGTGCCCTTCCACACGCGCCCGGTCACGAGCTGAAACGGCCGCGTGGTGATCTCCTGCCCCGCGCCCGCCACGCCGACGATGATGCTCTCGCCCCACCCGCGGTGGCAGCACTCGAGCGCCTGGCGCATGAGCTTCACGCTGCCCACGCACTCGAAGCTGTAATCGGCGCCGCCCCTGGTGAGCTCCACGAGGTGCGGCACCAGGTCGCCCGGAACGTCGTTGGGGTTCACGAAGTGCGTGAGGCCAAACTGGCGCGCGAGGGCCTCGCGGCGCGGGTTCACGTCGACGCCGATGATCATGTCGGCGCCCGCCATGCGCGCGCCCTGCACCACGTTGAGGCCGATGCCGCCGAGGCCGAAGATCACCACGTTGGCGCCGGGCTCCACCTTCGCGGTGTAGATCACCGCGCCGATGCCCGTGGTCACCCCGCAGCCGATGTAGCAGATCTTGTCGAAGGGCGCGTCGCTGCGCACCTTCGCGAGCGCAATATCGGGGAGCACGGTGTGCTGCGCGAAGGTCGAGCAGCCCATGTAGTGGTGCAGGGTGGTCTTGCCGATGGAGAAGCGGCTCGTGCCGTCGGGCATAAGCCCTCGGCCCTGCGTGGCGCGAATGGCCGTGCAGAGGTTGCTCTTGCGCGAGAGGCACGTCTTGCAGCCGCGGCACTCGGGCGTATAGAGCGGAATCACGTGATCGCCCCTGACGAGGGAGGTCACGCCGGGGCCCACATCGACGACGACGCCGGCGCCCTCGTGGCCGAATATCACCGGGAACAGCCCCTCGGGGTCGGCGCCCGAGCGCGTGAACTCGTCGGTGTGACACACCCCCGTGGCCTTCATCTCGACGAGCACCTCGCCGTGGCGCGGGCCCTCGAGTTCGACGTCTTCGATCACCAGGGGCTTGTTGGCCTCCCAGGCTACGGCTGCGCGTGTTCTCACGATTGTCTCCTTCTGTGCGCGCACCATAACAGCCCTCGTCGGGGCGGCGCAGCGAGGTGTTCGCGCTAGCAGGGCACGGGGTTCTTCCCTACACTCGGAGGCCCTCTTGTCACGTCTCGAACGAGGAGCCGGAGCAACACCTATGGCCCAGATGATCGAGCGGATCGCCGCCCTCCAGGACTACGACCAGTACAGGGATCTCCACTGGGAGGGCTCGTTCGAGGAGTACCTCCAGATCGTGCGCGAGCGCCCGTCGGTGACGCGCAACGCGTTCCAGCGCCTCTACGACATGGTGATCGGCGCGGGGCAAGAGGAGTACATCGACAACAAGAAGAAGATCATTCGGTACAACTTCTTCCGCGACAACATCGGCAGCGGTCGCGACGCGGTGTTCGGCCTCGACATCCAGCTCATGCGCCTCGTGTCGGTGCTCCGCGCCGCCGCCGAGGGCTACGGCCCCGAGCGCCGCGTGATCCTCCTGCACGGCCCGGTGGGATCGTCGAAGAGCACCATCGCGCGGCTCTTGAAGAAGGGCGTCGAAGACTACTCGCGCACGCCCGACGGCGCGCTCTACACCTTCACGTGGACGAACCTCGAGGGCACCGGCATGGTGTCCGAGAAGACCGAAGGCGGCCCCGCGGTCACCGGGCTCTTCCCCTGCCCCATGCACGAGGAGCCCCTGCGGCTCATCCCCATGGAGTGGCGTGAGCGCGCGGTGAAGGAGCTCGGCCTCGGCGACGAGCGCGTGCAGGTGCGCACCGACGGCGACCTCGACCCGGCGTGCCGCTTCATCTTCAAGAGCCTCCTCGAGCGCTACAAGGGCGACTGGGCGCGCATGATCGCGAACCACATCCGCGTGCGGCGCATTCTGCTCTCGGAGAAAGACCGCGTCGGCGTCGGCACCTTTCAGCCCAAAGACGAAAAGAACCAGGACTCGACGGAGCTCACCGGCGACATCAACTACCGCAAGATCGCCGAGTACGGGTCTGACTCGGACCCGCGCGCGTTCAACTTCGACGGCGAGTTCAACATCGCCAACCGCGGCATCGTCGAGTTCGTCGAGGTGCTCAAGCTCGACGTGGCCTTCCTCTACGACCTGCTGGGTGCGTCGCAAGAGCACCGCATCAAGCCTAAGAAGTTCGCGCAGACCGACATCGACGAGGTGATCCTCGGCCACACCAACGAGGCCGAGTACAAGAAGCTCCTCGCCAACGAGTTCATGGAGGCCCTGCGCGACCGCACGATCAAGATCGACGTGCCGTACATCACGCGCCTCTCCGAAGAGGTTCGCATCTACGAGAAAGACTTCTCGCAGGGCAAGGTGCGCGGCAAGCACGTGGCGCCGCACACGCTCGAGATGGGCGCCATGTGGGCCGTGCTCACGCGCCTCGAAGACCCGAAGAAGCACAACCTCACGCTGCTGCAGAAGCTCAAGCTCTACGACGGCAAGGTGCTCCCCGGGTACACGCAAGACACCGTGAAGGAGCTGCGCAAAGACTCGCGCCGCGAGGGCATGGACGGCATCTCGCCGCGCTACGTGCAAGACAAGCTCTCGAACGCGCTCGTGAAAGATGAAGAGGGCTGCCTCAACCCCTTCATGGTGATGAACGAGCTCGAGAAGGGCCTGCGCGCGCACTCGCTCATCAACAGCGACGACCAGCGCAAGCGCTACGCCGACCTCATCTCGGTGGTGAAGCGCGAGTACGAAGACGTGGTGAAGAACGAGGTGCAGCGCGCCATCAGCGCCGACGAGGGCGAGATCGCCAAGCTGTCTGCGAACTACGTCGACAACGTGCGCGCCCACACCCTCAAAGAGAAGGTGAAGAACCGCTACACGGGCCGCGACGAGGAGCCCGACGAGCGCCTCATGCGATCGATCGAAGAGAAGATCGAAGTGGCCGAGTCGCGCAAAGACGACTTCCGCCGCGAGATCATGAACTTCATCGGCGCCCTCGCCCTCGAGGGCAAGAAGTTCACCTACGACACGAACGACCGTTTGCGTCGCGCGCTCGAGCTCAAGCTCTTCGAAGACAAAAAAGACACGATCAAATTCACGTCGGTAGTCTCGAACGTGGTCGACCGCGACACGCAAGAGAAGATCGACGCCGTGAAGACCCGCATGATTCGCAACTACGGCTACTGCGAGATCTGCGCGAAGAACGTGCTCGACTTCGTCTCGTCGATCTTCGCCCGCGGCGACGTCAAGGCGTAGGCCCCGCCCCACTCCCCTCCTCCTCGCCGCGGCGCTATCGTCTGCGGCACCATGCACGACGACCTTCGCAGCCCCGCTCCTCCGCCGCGCCCCTCGTGGCGGCGGGGCTGGCTCTACACGCTCGCCCGCTGCGCGCTGCTCATCGGCACCTTCGCCCTCCTCGGCGGCGGAGGCCTCTGGTGGCTCCTGCACCACGTCGCGCCGCCGTGGTTCGTCCCCCGCGTGGTCTTCGAATGGCTCGTCGCCACCGTGGCCCCCTACGCGGCCTGGGTCGGCGCGGCGCTCGGCGCGGCCGTGGGCTTCTTCGGCTCCATCGGCGTGGTGATCCTCGACGCCCGCCGCGGCCGCCTCTCGAAGCTGCGTTGACAGAGTACGTCACGCGCACCGACGCGCGCCGTTGCGCAAATTCGCACGCGCGGATACGACCCCGCGCGTGAAAGACACCACCTTCGTCTGCCAGGGCTGCGGCGCCAACTTCTCCAAGTGGGTGGGCCAGTGCCGCGGCTGCAACGCGTGGAACTCGCTGGTCGAAGAGCGCGCCCCGCGCGGCGCAAAGGGCAAGAACATCGCGGTGAGCCGCACG
>CANMAT010000294.1 GCA_947494865.1 Deltaproteobacteria bacterium | reverse complement strand
TTCCTCTCGCGCAGCGCGCCCTCGCGACGGACCTCGCGTGGATGATGGCCCGCGGCGAAGAGTCGCTGCGCCTCGAGCTCGCGCGCCGCGCCTCGCACGAGGTAGAGGGTGCGCCGCCGGGGCCCCGCGCGCGCTCGGCGCTGCCCCTCACGCTCGCGGGCGTCGGCGTGGTGGCGGCGGTGGCGGGCCTCCTGGGGCTCCTGCTTCGCCGAACGCGCTGACGCGCGGCGGCGGTATGCTCGCGCCGATGAAGCCGTCAGACCTGCACTTCGGCCCGCGCGACTTCGAGGTTCCCACGGGGCGCGAGCCCGTGCGGGTCACGTGGCTCGGCACGGCGGGCTTCGCCATCGAGCACGCGGGCACCGTGGTGCTCATCGACCCGTACCTCACGCGCGCGTCGATCCCCCGGCTGCTCGCGTCTCCCCTGCGCAGCGACGCGGCCGCGGTCGCGCGCCACGCCCCGCGGGCCCACGCCATCGTGGCGGGGCACACGCACTTCGACCACGCGCTCGACGTGCCCACCATCGCGCGCCGCACGGGCGCGAGGGTCTTCGGCTCGCGCTCGTGCGCCACGCTATGCCGCGCCGAGGGGGTGCCGGAGGCGCAGGTGACCGACGTCGAGTCGTCGATGCGGGGGGAGCCCGCGCGCGCCTCCGTGGGGCCCTTCGAGCTGCGCTTCGTGCCGAGCGTTCACTCGGCCTTCATGCTCGGGCGCGTGCCCTTTCCGGGCGACATCAGCGACTGCGAGCAGGTGCCCTTGCGGGCCGAGAAATACCGCTGCGGCGCGGTGTTCGGCGTAGAGCTCCGCGTGGCCGGGCGGTGCATCTACCACCTCGGCAGCGCCGACCTCGTCGACGCGCGCGCCCCCGGCGACGTCGACCTGCTTCTCATGTGCGTGGCCGGCTGGACCACCACGGCGCGCTTCACCGACCGCGTGATGGGCGCGTTCCGCCCGCGGGCGATCCTGCTCTCCCACTGGGACGATTTCTTCTCGCCCATGGGAGACGGCGCGAAGATCCTCCCCGCGATGAGGCTCCCGAGGCTCGTCGAGGGGCTCACGCGCGTCGACCCGAGCGTGCGCCTCGGGGCGCTCCCGCTGCTCGGCGCGGTGGAGCTCTGAGCGCTACTCCGACCTGAGCTCGAAGCGGTTGCCGCCGACCTCGAGCACGTCGCCGGTGTGAATCTTCGCGGTGCGCACGGCCTCGCCGTTGACGCGCAGCCGCGGCCAGAACATGTGGCTCTCGACGTTCCAGTTGCGGCCGTCCCACGAGAGGGTGAAGCCGTTGCCCAGCACGATGCCCTTGAGCGGCAGCTCGTCGCTCTTCTTGTGCACGTGCACGCTCTCCGACTCGGTGAGCACCCTGCGGCCGCCGTGCTTGTCGGTGCGCGCGAGCACCGCGCGGGCGGCGTCGCGCATCACCCGGTACGACGCGCGGATCTCGCCCTGGCTCAGCACCCGCGTGCCCGCGTCGCCCACGAGGTTGGCGTCGACCTCGGCCTGCATCTCGTCGGCGGGCCCGAGCGTGGTGGCGCCGCAGCGGGGGCACGCGGCCTCCTTGTTGTAGACCGACACCATGCCCGTCCACCAGCACGTCTGGCACACGAGCTGTTGCGTGCGCCGGGCCGACACCAGGTGCGCCGCGTTGGCGGGGTTGAGCACGAAGAGAATGAGGCAGTCGTTGCCGACGAGCACCTCGGTCATGTCGGCGATGGGCGTCGAGGTCGACACCAGCTTGCCCGACACTACGATGGGGTTCGTCTCCGACACGCAGCCGACGAACCAGCGCTTCGTCTCGTCTTGCATGAACACGGCGTGCTCGCGCGACACCGTCTCGCTCGGAATCACGATGTCGTTCTCGGCGTCGCGCCCCACGCGCACGGGCGGGGTGTCGAACGAGACGCGCTTCGTCGGGTGGCCCAGCCTGTACACGAGAAAAGATGGCATCGCGCAAGCAGCGCTACACCATCGCCGCGAAGAAACAAGTTAGTTTCAAGAAACTCAGCCTTCGCGCGGCCCCATCACCGCGAGAGGGGCAATCGGCGCAGGCGGTTGTAGGCCTGGTCGGTGCCGCGGTCACCGTCGGGGAGGTACACCACGTCGCCTCCGGGTGACATCGCGAGGCCCTCGAGGCCATAGCACCGCGACGCCCGCAATTCGCCGTCCTGGTAGCCCGCCACGCCGTCGCCGGCGACGGTGGTCACGTCGCCGTCGGGCGCGACCCTGCGCACGTAGTGCCCCTCGGCCTCGCTCACATAGAGGGCGACCGTCGCGTCGAGGGCCACGCCCTGCGGGGCGTTGAACTGGGCGCTCGCGCCGCGCGCGTCGATGTGGCCCGCGATGCCGGCGCCCGCGCCGTCGGCGTAGCCGGACGCGTCGCGGCGGCCCGCGAGGGGCGTGACGCTCGCGTCTTCGAGGCTGAACATCGAGATCACGTGGTGCACATCGTCAGACATCGCGAGGCGCCCGTCGAGCAGGAGCGCCAGGCCCCGCGGCCGACCGAGGTCGCGCGCCACGACGGTGGCCGTGCGCCGCCCCGGGAGCACGCGCCAGAGGGTGCCCGAGTCGTTGGTGCGCGCGCCGCGGTCGTTGGCGTCGGTCTCGACGTAGAGGGTGCCGTCGGGGGCGAACACGAGGCCGAAGGGGGCTTCGAAGGCCCGCTGCCGCACGAAGGTGGTGACCCACCCGTCGGGCTCTACCTTGCGCACGGCGTTGTTGCCGAAGTCGGCCACGTAGACGTCGCCCGCGGGGCTCACCGCGAGGTTCACGGGGTTGTTGAAGCGCGCGTCGGTGCGAAGCCCGTCGACGAGGCCCGACTCGCTCGCGCCCGCGAGCGTCGCAACGCCCGACATGAACGGCGGCACGTCGTCGGGGCGCTCGGGCGGGGGGCCGAGGTCTTCGAACTCGTCGGCGTCGTCGGCCGCGTCGGGCTTCGCCGCGACGTCGAGGCCCGCGTCGTCGGGGGGAGGCGCCTCGGGGGCGCCGTCGCGCGCATCGAGGGACGCATCGGCGGCCGCGTCGGGGGGCGCAGCGTCGAGGGCGGCATCGACCGGGGGCGACTCGACACGGGCGTCTTGCGTGAGCGCCGGCGTAAAGGTCGAGCATTGCGCGTTGAGCGCTGCGACGACGACCGCGCAGGCCCCCACGCCGACCCGGATGACGCTCTCTCGTGTCGGAAGAAGCACGGCCGTAGAGCTATCCCAACAACCGACCTTCGCGGATGAAAACATCTAAAATAAAGGCTGCACAAAAGGCACACAGCCCGCGTCGCGCAGGGGGGGCACACCGCATTGACGGGAGAAGAAACGGGCGCGGGATCACACGCGTGTGCGGGTTGATGCGCATCGGTGTGCGGTGGTGATGGCACGCGCTTCGCTTCGAGGAGGCTCGCGACGCTGAGAAGTCGCCAGGGCCTCAAACGAAGGAGTCTACGCCATGGGTTTTCTGATGTTCGCGCTCTTCGGTCTCGTGATCGGAGCGCTCGCCAGGTTCATCATGCCGGGTCGAGACCCGGGCGGCGTGTTCGTGACCGCCATTATCGGCATGGTGGGCTCGATGCTCGGCGCCTTTCTGGGCCGCGCGATGGGGATGTACACCTACAACACGCAGGCGGCGGGCTGGGTGATGTCGCTTATCGGCGCGGTGGTGCTGCTGGGCATCTACCGCCTCGCGACGGGGCATCGCCTCGCCACCTGACGCGTCGAGACCTCTGCGGGTGCGCGGTGGAGCCGTCTTCACAAGGGTGACGGCTCCATCGCGCGTTCGCCATTTCGCGCCGCCGCGCGGGCGGCCTCGCGTGTCGTCAGGCGCTCGGGGTGTGGCGAAACGCGACGGGCGCGGGGCGATTCGGGTAGCGTCTCGGCGATGACCCTCGACGACCTCGACCCGGCCACCTGGCGCCCCCGTGACGTGGCCACGCTGCTCTTCGTGATTCGCGGCGGGAGCGTGCTGCTCATTCGCAAGAAGCGAGGCCTCGGGGCGGGCAAGGTCAACGGCCCCGGCGGGCGCCTCGAGGCGGGCGAGACCCCTGCGGCCTGCGCGGTGCGCGAGGTCGTCGAGGAGCTCGGCGTCACGCCCACGGGGCTCACCGAGGCGGGCGAGCTGCGCTTTCAGTTCGTCGACGGCTACTCGCTGCACTGCTACGTGTTTCGGGCCGACGACTGCGTGGGCGACGCGCGCGAGACCGACGAGGCCGCGCCCCTGTGGACGCGCCTCGACGCCATTCCCTACGCCGAGATGTGGGCCGACGACGCGCTGTGGTTGCCGCACCTCATCGCGGGCCGCGCCTTCGCGGGGCGCTTCGTGTTCGACGGAGACCGCATGCTCGCCCACGAGCTCACGGTGCGCGACGGGCGCTAGGCGAAGGTCGGCGCGAGGTTGCGCGGCGGTGCGCGAAAGGGCGATGCTCCGCGCGATGCTTCGAAGCGCCAGGCGAGTCGTGTGGGGGGTGATCCTGTGGGGTGCGTCGGTCGGCTGCGTCGACGTGGCCGCGCCGCTCCCCACGTGCACCGAGGGTCGCAGCCGCTGCGTGACGCAGGTCGCCCTCGGCGCTCGCTTCGGGTGCGCGGCGCTGCGCGACACCACCGTCTGGTGCTGGGGCCGCAACGACGAGAGCCAGCTCGGGTATCCCACCACCGACCTGTGCACCGAAGAGCTCGCCAGCGGGCAGACGCGCGCCGTCGCGTGCCACACGTTCCCCTTTCAGGTCGTGGGCCTCGACCACGCGGTGCGCGTCGCGACGGGCGCCGCGTTCGCGTGCGCGCAGCGCGACGACGGCACCGTGCGCTGCTGGGGCAGCAACGTCGCCGGGCAGCTCGGCAACGGCCTCACGCTCCCCTCGCAGTCGCCCGTCGGCGTGCGCGGCCTCGGTGGCGTCACGGCCCTCGCGGCGGGTCAGCGTCACGCGTGCGCCATCTCGGCGGGGAGGGTCTACTGCTGGGGCGCCAACGACCGCGGTCAGCTCGGCCTCGCCACGGGCGCGCGCACCTGCGCCACCGCCGACGGCCCCATCCCGTGTGAGCCCGAGCCGACGCTCGTGCAGGGCCTCGAAGGCGTCACGGCCCTCTCCGCGGGCGCTGCGCACACCTGCGCGCTCGCGAGCGAGGGCATCACGCTGTGCTGGGGCGACGGGCGCTTCGGCCAGACCGGCGCAGGCTCCGCGCGCGGCGCGCCGGGCCCGATGCCGCAGCCCGTGCTCGCGGGCGACCTGCCCCTCGCGGCGGTGCGCGACGTCGCCGCGATGGCGCACGCCACGTGCGCGCGCGCCGACGACGGCGCGGTGTGGTGCTGGGGGCGCAACGACCACGGCGAGCTCGGCGTCGCTCCCACGAGCGCGGTGCCCGACGGGTGCGCGGGCCCCTGCGACCCGGAGCCCGCGCGCGTGCCGGGGCTCGACCGCCGCGAGACCCCCGACGCTGCCGTCGACGCCGCCGACGGCGCGGTCGAGCGCGACGCGGCGACGCCGGATGCCCCTGAAGAACCGATCGATGTCGCCCCGGTGCGCGACGCGCTGGCGCCGCCGTCGATGGTGCCGCGGGGCCTCGCGGCGGGCGCTACGTTCGCGTGCGCGGTGCTCGACGACAGCACCGTGCGCTGCTGGGGCGACGACACCGACGCGCAGCTCGGAGACGGTCGGCGCGTGCGCGACCCGCAGCGGCCCGTGATGGTCATCGCGACGCCCGGCGCGGCGCGCACCAACCCGCTGCAGGGCGTGGCGAGCGTGGCGGCGGGCGCGGCCTCGGCCTGCGCGCTCCTCGGCGACGGGAGCCTGCGCTGCTGGGGA
>CANMAT010000293.1 GCA_947494865.1 Deltaproteobacteria bacterium | reverse complement strand
TGCAAGACGGCACGAAGGCCGCGGTGCTGGGCTTCATCGGCGAGGGCGCCACCTCGCAGGGCGACTTCCACGAGGCGCTCAACCTGGTGGGCGTCATGAAGCTCCCGATGATTCTCGTGGTGGAGAACAACCAGTACGCTTTCAGTACCGCGCTCGACGAGCAGTACGCGTGCGCGAAGCTGTCGGACCGCGCGGCGGGCTACGGCATCGCGGGCGAGACCGTCGACGGCACCGACTTCGAAGCCGTGTGGGCGGCCATGACGCGCGCGGTGGAGCGCGCGCGCGAGGGCCAAGGGGGCACGCTGCTCGAGTGCATGCTCCCGCGCATGCGCGGCCACGCCGAGGGCGACGGCTCGTACGAGCTCATTCCGCAGGCCGAGCGCGAGCGCTTTCTCACGATGGACCCGCTGCCGCGCTTCGAGGCGAGGCTCACGGCGCTGGGGCTCCTCGACGCCGCGCGCGTCGAGCGGGTGACCGCGACGGCCACGGAGATCATCGAGGCGACGGTGGAGCGCGCCCTCGCGGCGCCGGAGCCCGCGGTGTCCGAGGCGTGGCGCAGCGTGTTTGCGCCGGGCGAGGTGGCCGACGCGTTCGCGCGGCAGCACTCCGAGGTGAACCATGGCTGAGACGACGTACATCGACGCGATTCGCAGGGGCCTCCTCGAAGAGATGGAGCGCGACGCGGCCGTTTTTCTCATGGGGCAAGACATCGCCCGCTTCGGCGGCGCGTTCAGGGCCACCAAGGGGCTCTACGAGCGCTTCGGGCGCCTTCGCGTGGTGAACACGCCGCTCTTCGAATCGGGCGCCATCGGCGCCGCCCTGGGCGCGGCGCTCGCGGGCAAGCGCCCCGTCGTCGAGATGCAGTTCGCCGACTTCGTGTCGTGCGGCTTCAACCAGATCGTGAACAACCTCGCGAAGACGTACTACCGCTGGGAGGCCGAGGTGCCCGTCGTGGTGCGCCTGCCCTACGGCGGCGGCGTCGGCGCGGGGCCGTTTCACTCGCAGTCGCCCGAGGCGTGGTTCGCCCACACGCCGGGCCTCGCGGTGGTGGCGCCCTCGACGCCGCGCGACGCGATCGGGCTCATGAAGTCTGCGATTCGCGACCCCAACCCGGTGATCTACCTCGAGCATCGGGTGCTCTACCGCCGCGAGAAGGAAGACCTCGGCGAGGGCGACCTCACCACGCCCCTCGGCCGCGCGCGCGTCGCCCGCGAGGGCAGCGACGTGACGGTGCTCACCTGGGGGTGGACGGTGTACGAGGCCCTCGACGCCGCGGCCGAGGCCGCGAAGAGCGGCGTGTCCGTGGCGGTGGTCGACCTGCGCACGCTCGTTCCGCTCGACGAAGAGACCGTGTTCGCCGCGGCGAAGAAGACCGGCAAGATTGTTGTAGTGCACGAGGCCACCACGACGGCGGGCTACGGCGCCGAGCTCGTGGCGCGCCTCGCCGACCTCTGCTTCGAGCACCTCGACGGCCCCATTCTGCGCGTCGCATATCCGGACAGACCCTCGCCCTACAACAAGAACCTCGAGCGGGAGCTCCTGCCCGGCAAGGCGAAGATCCTCGACGCGGTGCGACGCCTCGCCCGATACTGATCCCTCACCGGGAGGTCTCTCACGATGCGTTTTTCACATGCCTTGCTGCCGGTCGCGGCGGTGTCGTTTCTCGCGCTCGACAGCTGCGGCGACAACAGCTCCCTCGGCGCCGATCCGCTGTGTTCGACGGCCACCTTCGACGTCGAGGGCCGCCGCGTCACCACCTTCGGCACCACCGCCGACGCCCGCAAGGTGCAGGCCTTTCTGCAGGCCACCATCGACCTCGACCGCGCCGTCGACGACGTGGGCGCGGGCATGCTCGCGAGCTGTCGCGCCATCGGCGCCGACCTCGGCCTCACCAGCGCCGACTACGTGCCCGCCGCCGCCGGGGAGCTCCCCGTGGTCACCGTGTGCAACCGCGTGATCCGCGAGGTGCGCACGGTGATTCAAGCGGGCCTCCCGACGGGCGCGCGCCTCGACGTTCAGGTTTCGCCGCCGGTGTGCCGCGTCGACATCAACTTCGGCGCGCAGTGCGTGGCCGAGTGCACGGGCTCGGTCATGGTGATGACCCCGCGCTGTACGGGCACCGTCGTGGCCGACTGCAACGGCACCTGCGACGCCACCTGCTCGGGGAGCTGCTCGGGCGGCTGCACGGGCCAGTGTTCGGGCACCTGCACGGGCCAGTGCATGGGCACCTGCACGGGCCAGTGCACGGGCACCTGCTCGCAGATGGACGGCACCGGCCGCTGCATCGGCACCTGCATGGGCACCTGCGCGGGGAGCTGCTCCGCCAACTGCATGGGGTCGTGCTCGGGCACCTGCACCGCCGGCTGCCAGGGCTCGTGCATGGGCCAGTGCCGCGGGTCGTGCTCCGTCGCCTCGAACGTGCGTTGCGACGGCATGTGGGCCGTCGAGGGCGACGTCGAGTGCCAGGCCGCGTGCCGCGCCCGCGCGCAGGCCCAGGCGACGTGCACCGAGGCCCGCGTAGGCATCGCGGCGAGCGCATCGGTCAACCCCGCGGGGCGCGCGCGCCTCGAGACGCTCATCGCCTCGCTGCAGCGCAACTACCCCAGCTTCGTGGGCAACGCGCAGCGCATCCAGACGCTGCTCACCGAGACGGCTCCGGCCTTCGCGTCGAGCGTGCAGGGTGCGGCCGACGCCGCCGGCAACGTGAGCGCTACCGCGAGCGCGTGCATCGCCCGCGCGGCCATCGCCGCCGCGTCTACGTCGCTCGAGTTCCGGGCCACCGTCGATGTGAACGTGAGCTTCACCGGCGCCGTCGCGGTGCAGGGCATGTGACCCGTAGCGCCCGTGAGCCTTCGGCGTCAGCCGAGGGCCGCGGGCGGGCGCGAGCGACCGAACCTTCCCATCACCGCGAGCAGCGTGAGGCCGTAGGGCATCGCCTGCACCACGGCGCGAAACGCCGCGGGTGAGAGCACCGCCTGCACCGCGGCGGGCACCACGGTGTCGTCGCCTGCGAGCGTCGACTCGAGCGCCGAGAGCGCCCCGATCGCCGCCGCCCACGCCACCGCGCGCACGGGTTGCCAGCGCCCGAGGATCACGGCGGCGAGCGCGAGGAACCCGCGGCCCCCGGACATGTACGCCACGAACTCGCGCTGGTGCAGGGTGAGCTGCGCGCCGCCGAGGGCCGCGACGGCGCCGCCCAGCACGAGCGCCTGCGCCCGCACGCGATCGACGGGGACGCCCAGCGAGCGCGCCGCGGCGGGGTGCTCGCCGCACGCGGTGACACGGAGGCCGAAGACCGATTTCGAAAGCGCGAGGTGGGCGCCCGCGACGAGCAACGGCGCGATCCAGAGGGGCGGCGACGAGAGCATCTCGCGCAGCGCCGACCAGCCCACCGAGGCGCTCGCCGCGCTGCGCGCGAGGGGCAGCGACGGCGAGTTGGAGGCCGAGTCGTAGAGCACCTTGAGGGCCACGCGCGTGCCCGCCGCGGCGAGCAGGTTGACCGCGACGCCGGCCACGATGGCGTGGGCGCGCAGGCGCACCGTCGAGAAGGCGAACACGGCGCCGAGGGCCGCGCCCGTGGCCATCGCCGCGAGCGAGGCGAGCACGGCGGAGCCCGTCGCGAGGGCCGCCACGGCGGCGCCGAACGCGCCACCGAGGAGGTACGCCTCGAGCGAAATGGTGGCCACGCCCGAGCGCTCCGAGAGCACGCCCCCGACGGCCGCGAGGCCCAGCGGGAGCGACGCCGAGAGAACCTGCGCGAGAAAGACCATCACGCCGTTCATGCCGCCTCCCGCGTGGCGAGGGACGACGCGCCGAGGGCCGCCACCGCGAGGATCACCGCGGCCTGCGCGACCGTGAGCGCGTCGCTAGGCACCAGCGCGTTCACCGCGAGGCCGCCCTGCGCCATGGCACCGAAGAGCAGCGCCGCGAGCGCGATGCCCCAGGGCGTGCCCGCCCCCAGGAGGGCCACGGCGATGCCCGTGAACCCGACGCCCGCGCCGAGCCCCTGCTCCGCGTAGCCCTTGACGCCGAGCACGTAGTGACTGCCCGCGAGGCCCGCGAGCGCGCCCGACACGGCCATCGCGCGGATCGTCGCGCCGCGGGTGTCGACGCCGAGCGCCTCGGCCGCGCGAGGGGCGCTGCCGAGCGCGCGGATGGCCACGCCGCCGCGCGCGTTCGAGAGGTACCAGTGCGCCGCGAAGGCCGCGGCCACCGCGAGCGGGAGCGAGGCGTTGAGGGCGCTCCCGCGAAAGGCGGCGACGGCGTCGCCCGCCTGCGGGAGCAGCGCGCCCGCGGCGACGGGCCGCGTGTGCACCTGCGCGCCCACGCGCAGCGGCCCCGAGTAGAGCCACGTGGTGGCCACCGCGACGAGGCCGTTGAGCATGAGCGTCGAGATCACCTCGTGGGTGCCGAAGCGCGCGCGGAGCCAGCCTGCGAGGCCCCCGAGCGCGCCCCCCGCGAGGGCAGCAGCGGCCAGCGCGACGGGCGCCGCGAGGGCCCACGGCGCGCCCGCAGGGAGCCACGCGCCGACCACGCCCGCGGCGAGCACGCCGACCATGCACTGCCCCTCGGCGCCGATGTTGAACAGCCGCGCGCGCAGGGCGAACGCGACGGCGGCGCCCGTCCACACGAGGGGGGTGGCCTTGGCGAGCGTCTGCGCGATGCCGTAGGCGCTGCCCACGGAGCCCGTGATCGCGAGGGCGAGCACGCGCCGCGGCGACTCGCCCGCGAGCCACACCACGAGGTTGAGCGTGAGGAGCACGGCGGAGGCCGCGAGCACGACCTCGAGCGCGCGCGTGCGGGGCTTCATCGCGAGCCTCCTACCATGAGGTCCCCGAGGCGCGCGTCGGTGGCCTCGGACGGCGAGAGCTCGCCCACGATGGCGCCGCGGCGCATCACCACGATGCGGTCGGAGAGGCGCCGCAGCTCGTCGAGCTCCGACGAGAGCAGCAGCACCGCGACGCCCGTGTCGCGGGCCGCGAGCAGGGCGCCGTGAATGTCGGCCGAGGCGCCCAGGTCGACGCCGCGCGTGGGCTGCGCCACCACGAGCACCCTCAGCGAGCGCGCGAGCTCGCGGCCGAGGAGCACCTTCTGCTGGTTGCCGCCCGAGAGGTCGCGCACGCGCGCCCACGGGTCGGCCGGGCGCACGCCGAAGCGCTCGATCACGGCGCGCGCCGCCCGCTCGGCCTCGGCGCGGTCGAAGCGCCCCTCGCGCGACGCCACGGCGGGGTCTCCGAGGAGAACGTTCTCGGAGATGGAGAGCTCGCCCACGAGCCCCCTGCCCTCGCGGTCTTCGGGCACGTAGCCCACGCCGAGCGCGCGGCGCGCGGCCACGTCGAGGGAGTCCACGTCGACGTCGCCCACGCGCACGTGGCCCCCGCGGGCGGCCTCGAGCCCAGCGATCACCTCGGCGAGCGCGCGCTGCCCGTTGCCCTCGACGCCCGCCACGCCGAGCACCTCGCCCGGCGCGACGCGCAGCGAGATCGGGCCGAGCCCATCGGCGCAAACCTCATGGAGCTCCAGTGAGCTGGTGCGCCCGTCGGGGGCGGCGCGCGCGGCGCTCGCGGCGGCGACGTGCGCCGTCCCGACGACCGCCTCGGCCACCTCGGCGCGCGACGTGTCGGCGGTGGCCTTCGCGAGCACCACGCGGCCGCGGCGGAGCACCACGATCTCGTCGGCGACGGCGAACACCTCGTCGAGCTTGTGCGACACGAGCAGCACGGCGGCCCCGTCGCGCGCGAGGGCGCGCACCGTCTCGAGCAGCGAGCGAACCTCGGGCGGAGACAGCACGGCCGTG
>CANMAT010000292.1 GCA_947494865.1 Deltaproteobacteria bacterium | reverse complement strand
CGGCGAGGTGATGCCCGGCATCGTGCGCAGCCGCGAGCGCTTTCTCGCCGTGATCGAGCGCGTGCGCGCGGCCCACAACGCGCGCCCTGAAGAGCCCGCCTACGCCTTCGGCACCGTGAGCCTCGCGGGCGCACGCGACGCGCGCCCCGTGGCCGTGGGCGTGTGGGACCTCGGCACCAACCCCGCCCTCTTCGCGCGGCAGATGTACGCCAACCCGCGCGAGCAGCCCAACGGCCGCGACGATGACGGCAACGGCCAGGTCGACGACATCGCGGGCATCGTGGCCGACGGCGCCGCGCCCAACACGGCGCTGCTCTACGACCCCGGCGCCGAGACCCTGCGGCAATACGCGCCCTTTCTGCGAGGGGTGATGGACCTGCGCGCGGGCATGGCCTCGACGCCCGCCGCGCAGCGCGTGCTGGAGCTTCAGCGCGCCGTGACCGACGCCGCGCAGCTCGAGGCCCTCGACCGCAAGCTCGAGGACGTGGGCGAGTGGTCGCACGGCACGCACGTGGCGGGCATCGTGACGGCGGGCAACCCCTTCGCGCGGCTCGCGGTGTTTCGCAGCGCGTGGGCGGGCGAGGCGCGGCCCTATCACAACCGCGGGCCCACCGACGCCGAGGTGGCCGCCGAGCGCGCCAACATGGAGGCCGTGGCGGACTTCATCAACCGCAACCGCGTGCGGGTGGTGAACGCGAGCCTCGGGTTCTCGATCGAGTACCTCGAGGACGCGCTGCGCCACGAGCGCGAGACCTACCACAGCGACGACGAGGTGCGCGCCCGCGCCCGCGCCGTGCAGCGCATGCGACGCGACAACTGGCGGCGGGTGTTCGAACTCTGCCCCGAGACGCTCTTCGTCGTGGCTGCGGGCAACGCGAACCAGGATGTGAACGAGTACGACGAGGTGCCCGCGTCGATCGAGGCGCCCAACGTGCTCGCCGTCGGCGCCGTAGACCGCTGGGGCAACTGGGCCACGTTTACGAATTCGAACCCCGAGCGCGTGCGGGTGTTCGATCACGGCGTCGAGGTCGACAGCGTGATCCCTTCGGGGGAGCGGGTTCCGCTCTCGGGGACCTCGATGGCGTCGCCCGGCGTCGCCTGCCTCGCGGGCAAGCTCTTTGCGCTCGACGCGCGCCTCACGCCGCAGCGCGCGGCGGCCATCATCGCCGAGACCGGCGACCCCATCGCGGCGCCCTTCAACGGCCGCATCGCGAACGAGACGCGCGCGGTAGAGCGCGTGCGCCGTGAGCGCGGTAACTCCGCCGTCGTAGCGCCTCGCTGAGGCGCCCGTCGGGCGCGATTGCCATTCGGACGGCTTGCGCCTAGGGTCGCCATCCCCATGGACACAGTCAGCTTTGACGCGGGCATTCCGGCCTTCGGAACGGGCGTGCTCTACGCGTTCCTGGTGACGGCGGCCTGCTCGTTCGCCCTCGCGGTGCTCGCCGGCGTCTCGCCGCAGGGCAGCGGCCCGCGGCTCCTCCGCGCGGCGCGACTCAGCGCGCTGGGCACCTGCGCCCTCATCGGCCTCGACGTCTTGACGCTGCTCTACGGCTTCCTGTCGCACGACTTCAGGATTCGGTACGTGGCGCACTACAGCGACCGCTCGATGCCCCTGCAGTATCTCATCGCGGCCCTGTGGGGCGGGCAAGACGGCTCGCTCCTGTGGTGGGCCTTTCTGCTCTCGCTCTACACCTCGGCGTGCGTGCTGTGGCTCAAGGGCCGATACAAAGAGCTCGCGCCGTGGATCATCGCCACCCTCATGGCGGTGGTGATGTTCTTCGGGGTCCTCATGGCCTTCTCGGCCAACCCCTTCGCGGCCACCTTCGGCGGCGCGCCGCCCGACGGCGAGGGCCTCAACCCCTCGCTGCAGAACTTCTACATGGCCATCCACCCGCCGAGCCTCTACGTGGGCTTCGTGGGGTGCGCGGTGCCCTTCGCGTTCGCCGTCGCCGCGCTCATCACCGGCAGGCTCAACGAGGAGTGGGTGCTCGCCGCGCGACGCTGGGTGCTCTTCGCGTGGATGTTCCTCTCGATCGGCAACATCTTGGGCATGCTGTGGGCCTACGAGGAGCTCGGCTGGGGCGGCTTCTGGGCGTGGGACCCGGTCGAGAACGCCGCGTGCCTCCCGTGGTGGACGCTCACCGCGTACCTCCACTCGGTGATGATCCAAGAGCGCCGCGGCTTCTTGAAGGTGTGGAACGTCTCCCTCGTCCTCGGGAGCTTCTTTCTCACCATCTTCGGCACGTTTCTCACGCGCTCGGGCCTCATCTCGAGCGTGCACGCCTTCGCGCAGAGCGACATCGGCATCTACTTCGTCTACTTCATGGGCTTTCTCGCCGTGTTCTGCACGGGGCTCATCGTGTGGCGACTGCCCAGGCTGCAGAGCCAGTCGCAGATCGACAGCGTGTGGAGCCGCGAGGCCATGTTCGTGGCCAACAACTGGATGCTCGTCGGCATCTGCGTGTTCATCCTCCTCGCCACGACCTGGCCCAAGGTGAGCGAGTGGCTCTGGGATGAGCGCCTCACCGTGGGCGCGAGCTTCTACAACGCCTGGCTCTCCCCCATCGGCCTCGTGCTCTTCACGGTGGTGGGCATCGGCACGCTTACCCCGTGGCGCAAGGCGTCGCCGAGGCTCCTCCTCGAGGCCTTTCGCGGCCCCGTCGCGGCGGGGCTCACCGTGGCCCTCGTGCACGTGTTCTTCGGTCGCCGCCTGGGCTTCGCGCCCGTCGTCTCGTGCGACCCGATCTACGACGTGGTGACCCACGTGCGCCTCGGCCCGCTGCACCTCTTCGACGTCAACGTGGGGCGCTCGCTCGCGTGGATCGACGGCCACCTGCCGCCCTTCGCCACGGGCCTCTTCGCCTTCAACGTGACCGCGCTCGCGCAGGAGTTCTACCGCGGTGTGAGCGCGCGCATGCGCGCGAAGAGCGAGTCGGCCCCGGTGGCCCTCACGCGCCTCGTGAGCAAGAACCGCCGACGCTACGGCGGCTACATCGTGCACGTGGGCTTCGCCCTCATGATGATGGGCTGGATGGGCGCCGCGTACCGCCAGGAGGCCGAGGCCTCGCTCGCCCCCGGGCAGACGCTGCGCGTGGGCCGCTACACCCTGCGCTACGAGGGCCCCTCGGTGCGCCGCACCCCCGACAAGCGCGAGGTGTACGCGCGCGTCACCGCGCTGCGCGACGGCCGCGAGTTCGCCCGACTGCAGCCCGCGCGCTTCGTCTACACGGCGCGCCCCGACATGCCTACCACCGAGGTGAGCATCACGTCGCGCCCGGCCGAAGACCTCTACGTGGTGATGGCCTCGCTCAACAACGAGACGCACGTGGCCCACATCAAGGGCTTCGTGAACCCGCTCACCCTCTGGATCTGGGTCGGCGGCATCGTGCTCGTGCTCGGCGTGATGACCGCGATGTGGCCCGACGCGTCGAAGCTCGCCGAGCGCGCCGTCGCGCCGAGGCGCGCGCCCCTCGCGCCCAACGCCGCGGGGCTCGTGCTGCTCGCGCTCGCGGGCGGCGGCGTGGCGCTGCTCGCGCCGGGCGAGGCGAGCGCCCAACAGGGGGAGCACATCATGTCGGGGGGGATGCCTGTGGGCGTCGCCGAGAACTTCACCCCGGCGGAGCATCACCTCTTCGATCAGCTCTTGTGCATGTGCGGCGGGTGCCAGCGCCTCCCGCTGGGCACGTGCGCGTGCGACTTCGCCGAGCGCCAGCGCAACATGATGCGCGGGCGCCTCGCGAGCGGCGAGGTCGAGGGCGCGATCATCAGTGACTACGTGACGCGCTACGGGCAGGAGGCGCTCTCGGTGCCGCCCGACCGCGGGCACAACAAGGCGCTCTACATCTTGCCCGTGGCGGGCCTCGCGGCGGGCGCGGGGCTCGTGGTCTTTCTCGCGCGCAAGTGGGCCCGGCGCGCCACGGCGGGCGAGGCGAAGCCCGACGCGGCGGCCCCGGCGGCGCCGGATGCGAAGCCCGACACGACCTACGACGCGCGCATCGACGAGGAGCTCCGCGGTGACGACTGAACACATCGAAGGGCGCGACGAGCTCGCGCGTCACGTTCCGTGGATCGGCGTCGCCCTGGTGGTGGCCGTGGCGATCCCCGTGGGCATTCTGCGCGGCGCCCCGTCGGTGGTGCTGTGGCTCGCGTTCACGGCGCTCGCGAGCGCGGTGCTGCTCTTCTGGGAGGCGCTGCGCACGGCGCTCGACCCCACGTCGGCGGGCGACGCGATCGACATCGACGATGAGGGCGTTCCCGCCGAGCTCGAGACGCGCAAGAAGGCGGCGCTGCAGGCGCTGCGCGACATCGAGTTCGAGCGCTCCATCGGGCGCCTGAGCGAGGATGATTTCAAGGGCCTCGAGGTGAAGTACCGCGACGAGGCCCGCGCCGCGATGCGCGCCATCGACGAGGGGCTGGGCCCGTGGCTCGCGCGCGCCGAGGCGCTGCTCAAGACCGTCGAGTCGCCCGTCGAGGCTGCGGCCGCCGAGGCGATGCCCGAGCCCGTTGCCGCCGCGCCGCGGCGCGACGTGGTGTGCGCGCAATGCGAGGCCCCCAACGACGACGACGCGGTGTTCTGTAAGAAGTGCGGTGCGCGCGTGGCGGCGGAGGTCTCCGATGCGTCGTAGTCGGTGCGCGTACGTGATCGCGGCGGCCCTCGCGCTCACCGCGACGAACGCCTTCGCGCAAGATGCCTCGGTGGCGTCGAGCCCGCCCGTCGCGGCGCCGGGGCCCGTCGACCCGACGGCGCCGATGCCGCCGGGGCACCCGCCCATCGACGGCGCGCCGCAAGACCCGCACGGCGCCATTCAGCGCGCCACCGTGGCGGAGAGTTTTTCGAACGAGGCGTCGGACCTCCCGCCGGGCGTTCTCGAGGTGCGCGTGGTGAATGCGCGGGGCGAGCCCATCCCCGAGGTGCGCGTGCGCGTGGGATCGATGCGCGATGGCGAGCCCGCGGGCGCTCAAGAGGTGCGCACCGGCCCCGATGGCACCGCGCGCGTCGAGCGCCTCGTCGTGAGCGACGGCGTCGCCTATCGGCTCAGCACCGAGCACGAGGGAGCGCGCTTCGGGGCGCCGCCGTTTCAGCTCTCGCGCACGGCCGGGCAGCGGGTGCAGATCGTACGGCACGAGGTCACCCACTCGCCCCGCGGCATTCTTATCTGGGACGCGCGCGCCGAGGTGCGCTTCAAAGACGACCGCGCCATCGTGGTGGTGCGCGCCAAGATCGTGAACCTCACGGCCATGGCGCTGGGCGGCGCGGCGGCGCAGCCGATGACCTTCGTGCCCACCGACGGCCTTCGCTTCGGCATCCCGACGCCCCACACGGCCTTCGTGACCGAGCCCTCGATGTCGGACATGCGCCTCACCGAAGACAACGGCGCGGCGCTCTTTCGCGGCTCGGTGCCGCCCACCACGGCGGAGCCCCTCGAGGTGGTGTTTCAATACCAGGTGAAGCTCACCGGCGGCGACGTCGACTTCGACATGTCGATGCCGCTGCAGGTCGTGTCGGCCACGGTGATCACCGAGGCCCCGCCGGGCCTCACGCTCTCGGTCGCGGGCATGCCCGCGGCGCAGCAGCAGGAGGGCGACGGGCAGCGCGTGCTCATGACGGGCGTCGAGCGCCGCCCCGATGACCCGCCCATCGCGTCGCTGCGGGTGCACCTCGGGGGCATTCCGCGGGCCGCGGGGCCGTCGCGCACGGTGGCGGCGTCGCTCGCCGCGCTCGTGACGCTCGCGACCCTCGCGTATGCGTTCGTGAAGCGCCGCGGCACCAGCGCGAAGCGCTCGCGCGCGGTCGCCTCGGCGG
>CANMAT010000291.1 GCA_947494865.1 Deltaproteobacteria bacterium | reverse complement strand
CTCCCGACGATCCCCGCGCCCGGCGGCGCGACCGCGCTCGTCGCGCGCATTCTGGCGACCGACCCGCTGCGCATCGAGGCGCCGGTCGCCCTCGGCGACCGCCTCCCGCCGCCAGGGACCGCCCTCGAAGGCACCGTCGGCGCGATGCGCTGGCGCGGCGTCGTGCGCGGCCTCGCGCCGCTCGTGGGCGCCGACGGATCGGCGACGCTCCTCATCGACGTGGCGAACCCCGACGGGGCGCTCCCCGCGGGGGTGCGGGCGCGCGGAGAGATCGACGTGGGCGCGCGGACGGGGTGCTTCATCCCCGCGTCGGCGCTGCTCCGCGAGGGCGATCGGTACGTGGCGTGGACGCTCGGCGCCGCAGGCTTCGTCGCGCGTACGGTGTGGCCGGTGTCGCGCGCGGGCGCGTCGACCGTCGAGGTGCGCGGGCTCCGCGAGGGAGAGCGCGTGCTGCGAGACGCCCAGGATCACCGCGCCGCGGGACCGCAGGGCCTCGCGCCGCTCGACGATCCGTAGGGGCGTCAGCGCCGCAGGAGCAGCGCGAAGACGGTCACCACGATGACTACGATGACCGCCGCGAGGCCGATCTGCACCGCGCGGTAGGTGGCCCAGTCTTTCGACACCTCGTCGCGCGAGGAGCGCACCGTCGCGTCGCTCGCCGAGGTCTCGCCGTAGCGCGACGGCGGGGGCGCGCGCGGCGGCGCGACGGGCGACGTCATGAGCAGCGGCATCGTGGCGTTGACGTCGTGCAGAAGCGGCTGCGCGGCGGCGGGGTACACCGCGTCGAGCGACGACGAGACCGCGACGTTCATCTCGCCGAGGCTCACCGCGGTGGTGACGTCGGCGCGCAGCGAGGCCGACAGCCGCGAGGCCTCCTCGAGCGTGAGGGTGGCCTCGGTCTGCTGCGCGGGCGCGGGCCACGCCTCGGGCAGCGTCATCAGCGTCGTGGGCTCGGCGAGCGCCGCGGGCGCGGGCGGCGGTGTGGGCGCGGGCGGCGGGGCCTCGGGCTCGGGCTCGGGCGGCGGCAGCGCGGTCACCACCGTGGCCTCGGCTTCGAAGAAGCGCATCGCACCGATGGGGAGCGTCGCGGGCGCGTCGTCGTGTGAGGGGGCGGGCGCCTCATGCTGCGACGGCGCGGGCGCCGCGGGCGCGGGCGGCGTTACGACGGCTGCGAACGCCGGCGGCGCGTGCTCTTCGACGGTGCGCCGCGGTGCGCGCACGGCGCGGTCGGCGAGCTCCGCGCGCTGCCACCCGATGGGCGCCGCGCTCTCGGGCACACGCTGCGAAATCGCCGCGCCCGAAGGTGCTTCTGCGATGCGTGGGGGGAGCGACACCTCGGGCGGCTCGGGCTCCGCGGGGTCGAGCGTGGCGTCGGAGAGGCCCGCGTCCTTCCATTTGCGACGGAGCACCGTGCGCAGCGTGAGGGCGTCGGCGTGGCGCCGCGCGGGGTCGGCGTCGAGGGCCGTCGCCAGCACCTCGCGCACGGCGTCGGGCACGTCGTCGCGCAGGCGCGCGAGCGAGCGTTGCAGCGCCTCGGGGCCCTCGCCGGCGCGCTGCCACCACATGCGCGCGTCGTCGCCCGAAGGCGTCTCCATCGAGGAGAGCATCTCGGTCCACAGCACCGCGAGGGCGAACACGTCGGAGCGCGTCGTGGGCTGTCCGTCGCCCACCACGAGCTCGGGCGCGAGGTACGCAGGGTCGAGCGCGTGCCCGCGCGTGGCCCCCAGAAACGCCCACAGCCCCGCGCCCATCACCTGCGGCTGCTGGAGCACCGGCCCCATGCGCCGCACCCACACCGCGCGCGGCGTGAGAAACCCGTGCGCGAGGCCCTGCGTGTGCACCGCCACGAGCGCGATGGCCACACGATCCATGATGCTCTGGGCCATCGCCAGGGAGGGGCGCGTCTGCGCGGCGCGGTGGCCCGCGAGCCAGCTCGCGAGGGTGCGACCCCCGGGGCGTGCGCACACCACGTAGGCGCGTCCCTGCGCGCTGCCGCAGTCGAGCACGGGGAGCACGTTGAGGTCGCGGATGCGACGCAGGCGCGCGACCTTCGCCGCGAGCGAGGCGGGGTCGTCGTCGCGCCCCGCGGAGCCGGGGCCGAGCACGTGCACCAGCACCTCGCGGCGCGCGGCGGGGGTGGCGGGCGAACGGTCGCTGGCGGCCCACGCGTCGCCGGGCGCCACGGCGTCGATGCGCGCGTCGAGGGCGTAGCGCTCGCCGAGCACGTCGCCAGGTTGCAGTGAGACCGGAGCGGACACGGTGGAGGGCGGCGATCCTATCGCGTCAGGGCGCGAGGAGAACCACCTTCACCTGGCTGGGCACGATGCGCACGCCGGGGCAGTTGGTAGAGTTCTGAATCGCGATGCTGGTGAGGCGCGTCGCGGGCATCCCCAGCACGAGCACGGTGAAGGCCGCGGTGACGTGGCGCGAGGGGCCCATCACGGTGCCCGAGGCGACGCCCGTCATGAGCCCGGCGTTGTCGCCGTTGGTCATCACCACGGTGGTCGAGAGGTTGTGGGCGGGCGTGCACATGAAGAGCACGTTGTAGGCGGCGGGCACGCCCATGGGGCCCATCGCGATGTTGGGGTACGGCACGGGCACGGGCACCGGCGGCGTGAGGCACACGTCGGGAAAACCCAGGTCCATGCCCATCATCTGCGAGTTGGCGAACATCGCGGGGTACCCCTCTATCCCAGGTGAATCTGCGCGCCGTCGACCTTCACCAGCTCGGTGGCGGTGACCACGGCGTTGTCGCCGCGGAGCTTGAGCGTCTCGCGCGCGGCGTAGTCGATCACGCCCGCGCGCAGGTGGTCGAACTCCTCGACGGTGCGGTACGACCGCTTCACGCGCTCGATCACGCGCTCGACCACGGCCTCGACGGCGCCCGCCTCGAGCTTCACCTCGGCGAGCTCGGCGCGCACCACGTCGCTGAGCACCGAGAGCGCGCCGAAGGTCACGGCGCCTTCGCCCGCCTGCACCGTGAGCGCCCCGGCGGCCACGTCGACGGTCGCGCCGGTGACCACCGCGACGCCGTGCTGCGCCACGAGGTTGAGCTTGCCGCGGCCCACGTGAATGTCGAGGTCGCCGTCGGTCACGAGCCGCGCCGCCGCGCCGGGGCTGCGCTCGAGCACGGCGAGCACGTAACACTCCCTGCGCGGCACCACGGCGAGCAGCACCACGTCGTCGGGCTCGGGCTGCACGAGGCAGCTCACGGCGCGGCGCGCGGTGAAATCTCCCGCGTCGGTGCGCACGGTGAACCCGTGGGCGTCGACCGCGATCACCACGCCGGTCTCGTGGGTGGTGGGTGCGCTCGTGAGGTCTCTCGCGTGTTGAATCATCGGTGGGGTGGCCTCAATACAGGGGTTGCCAGTCTTCTGCCGCGGCCGCGTCGGGGTCGTCGCCGAGGGCGGCGCTCCGGTCGGTGAAGTATGCCTCGTCGAGCCGCGCGCGATGGAGCTGCGTACGGAGCATCGTAGACCGCGCGAAGGTGGCTCCGCGCAGGTCGGCGTGGGCGAGGTTCGCGTACGTGAGGTCGGCGCCGTCGAAGCGCGCCGCGCCGCACTTGGCGCGGGTGAGCGTCGCCATGGCGAGCTGCGCGTCGGTGAGGTCGGCCGCCGTGAGGTCGGCGTCGAGGAAGAGCGCCTGCGTGAGCGTCGCCCCGCGCAGCGAGGCGCGCACCAGGGCGGCCTCGACGAAGACGCAGTTCTCCGCCCGGGCGTCGTCGAGCTTCGCGCCCGAGAGCTTCGCGCCCTTGAACCCGCAGCGCGCGAGCGTGGCGCCCGTGAGGTCGGCGTCGGTGAGGTCGCCGTCGGTGAACTGCGTGAGGGTGAAATCCATGCCGCGGAGGCTCATCCCCGCGAGGCGACTGCCGACCAGCACGGCGTTTTCGAAGCGCGCGGCGGCGAGGTTCACCGCCGTGAGGTCGGTGTTCATGAGCACCGTCTGGCGCAGCGTGGTGCCCGCGATGGTGGCGCCGGCCATGGCGCACTCGATGAGGTGCGTGCGGTCGAAGCGCGCGCCCGCGAGGGTGGCGCCGCGGAGGTCGCACGCGTGCAGCGTGGCGATGGTGAGGTCGGCGCGCGCGAGGTCGGCGCCCGTGAGGTCGCAGCGGTTCGCGCTGAGCCCCACGGCGAGGGCGTCGACGAGCCTCGCCCGCGCGAGGGAGCACTCGTGGAGCGTCGCGTGGCGCAGCGCGGCGCCCGCGAGGTCGCAGCCCGTGAGGTCGCAGCGCGAGAGCACCGACTCGCTGAGGGTGGCGCCCGCGAGGTTTGCGCCGGCGAAGCGCACGTTCTCGAAGATGCCTCCGCCCAGCGGGGCGCCCGCGAGGTCGACGCCCGCGAGGTCGACGTCGGCGACGGGGGCGCCCTCGTAGACGCGCGCGATGAGCTCGTCGCGCGTCACGGCGCCTCGGGGGTGCGCTTGCGCGGCGCGATGAAGCGCACGCGCGTGAGGTTGGCGTCGGTGAGGTCGGTGCGCGCGTCGCCCACGAAGCGGGCCATGTCGGCGCCGAAGAGGTTGGCGCCGCGGAGGTCGGCGCCCTTCATGCGGGCCTTCTGCAAAAGGGTGTTGGCGAGGTTGGCCGAGAGCATCACGGCGTCGGTGAGGTCGCTGCGTACGAAGCGCGCGTCGACGGCCACGGCGCGGTAGAAGCGCGCGCCGCGGAGGTCGCACTCGCTGAGGTCGGCGCCCTTGAGCGAGGCCTCGGAGAACTCGGCGCCCGCGAGCTTCGTGCCGCGAAAGTTGGCCACGTCGAGCGTGGCGCCGTGAAAGATGGCGCCTTCGAAGTCGCTCTCGTGCACGCAGCGGAGGTTGGTGGCGCGCGCCCCGCGAAATACGGCGCGGCGCCCGGTGCTCTGGAGGAGCACTGCGCCCGCGAGGGTGGCGCCCGAGAGGTCGGCGCCGTCGAGGTTGGCCTCGATGAACATGGCCTGCGTGAGGTCGCTGCCGACGAAGCGCGCGCCGCGGAGGTCGGTCTTCAAGAAGATGGCGCGGCGCATCGCGGCGCCCGAGAGGTCGGTCTCGTGAAAGGTCGCCTGCATGAGGTCGGCGCCCTCGAAGTCGGCGCCGTCGAGCTTCGCGCGCGTGAGGTTCGCGCCCCAGAGCGTGGCGCCCGTGAGCCGGGCGCGGGCGAGCGTCGCGTCGGTGAGGTCGGCGTGGCCGAGGTTGGCGCCGGTGAGCGTCGCGCCGGTGAGCCTCGCGCCGGTGAGGTTCGCGCGGGTGAGCACGGCGTCGGTGAGGTCGGCGCCGGTGAGGTCGGCGCCGGTGAGGTCGGCGCGCTCCATCCACACGCCGCGGAGGTCGGCGCGCGCGAGCGAGAGGGGGCCGAGGGAGGCGCCGGTGACGTCCATGCGGGCGACGGAGGCGCGCGCGGCCACGGCGGCCACGAGGCGCTCGCGGCAGGCGCGCGAGGTGGCCTCGTCGAGGCGTGGCGCGGTCGCCTGGTGGTGCGCGATGCGCACGTAGAGCTCGCGGAGCTTGTCTTCGGCCCCGCGGAGGCGCGCCGCGAAGCGCGGGTCGGCGAGCTGCGCAGCGACCACGGGGACGCTCACGCCGGAGGCCTCCGCGCGCGCGACGAGGGCGCCCATGCGCGCGAGCTGCGCGTCGGCGGAGAAGCGCGGCGGACCGCCCGACTCGTCGTTGCGTCGTCGCAGCGCGTCGGGGTCGAGGCCGTGCTCGGCGCACACGGCGTCGAAGCGGCGCATCGCGTCGGCGCGCTTCGCGTCGGCCTCTTTGCGCGCGCGGTCGGCCTCCTCCATGGCGGTCTGCACGAGCGTGGCGGCCCGCGCGGGGTCGGGCGTCGGCGGCTCCGGCGGGAGGG
>CANMAT010000290.1 GCA_947494865.1 Deltaproteobacteria bacterium | reverse complement strand
TCGCGAGCACGGGCTGGTCGGAGAAGCCGATGGAGGCCGACGCGCTGGTGCTGATGGTGGGGTAGTACCCCGCGCGGGCCTGCTCGATCTGCGCGCGCGCCGCGTCGGCGCGGGCGATGGCGGTGCGCACCGCGGGGGGATCCTCGGCGGCGCGGCGCACGGCCTCGCGGAGCGTGAGCGGCAGGGGCTCGGCCTGCGCGAACGCCGACGAGCCATACACGACGAGCGCGGAGGCGAGCGAGAGCGAGGCGAGCGAACGGGGCATGGTGGAGGGTCGCCGCTATGCCACACGGCCCAAAAAGACGCACGGAAGTTGCCCCCCTCCCCATGCTCCGTGCTTCAGGTGTCGGTCGTGAAGCGCAAGGCATTCCTCTGGATCACCACGGCGCTGGCGCTCGCGGCCCCGCCCGCGGCCCTCGGCCTCCGCTGGCGCGACGCGCGCCGCGCGGAGTCGCACCTCACCCGCGGCGTGGAGGCCCTCACGGCTCCGCTCGAGCGCGCCCCTACGCCCGAGTCGCTCGACTGGCAGGCCGCCGAGCGCGAGCTCGCGCAGGTGAGCACCCTCGACCCGGGGAGCCCCATGGCGCGCCGCGCCGAGGCCCTGTTGCACGTGGCCCGCGCCTACGAGGGCCTCTCGCGCGGCGAGCTCGTGATGGCCCAGACCGAGGCCACCACGGCCGCGCGCATGCTCCCCGACGCTGCGCTCGTGAAGCTCGCCCTCGCGATCGTGACGCTGCGCCGCGGCGACGCCCCGCGCGCCGAGCGCCTCTTCGACGCGGTGGATCACAGCCCCGACGCGCCCGCCGCGCTGCGCGCCCGCAGCGGGGTTCACCACGCCGACGTGCTCCTCGACGCGGGCCGCGCGCACGACGCCCTCGCGCTCGTCGAGGCGCTCGATCGCACTTTTTCGCGCAGCGCGCCGGTGGCCAACCGCGTGGGCCTCGTGCGCGCCGCGGTGGGCGACGCCGAGGGCGCCGGCGCGGCCTTCGAACGCGCCCGCTCGCTCGACCCGCGCGACCCCGCGCCGGTGGTCAACCTCGCGCGCCTCGCCCGCGCCCGCGGAGACTCCGCGGCGGCGCGCTCGCTGCTCGAGCAGGCCCTCGGCATCGACGGCCAGAACGGCGAGGCGTGGCTCGCGTACGGCGTGGTGCTCGCCGAGCTCGGGCCCGCGCAGCTCTCGGCGGCGAGGGCCGCGGTGCTGCGCGCCGCGCGGCTGCGCCCCGACGACGCCGAGCCCTGGGTGGCCCAGGGCGACCTCGACCTGCGCGAGGCGCAGTGGCCGCGCGCGGTGGAGAGCTTTCGCGAGGCGCTGCAGCGCAACGCGGGGCACGCGGGGGCGCGCACCAACCTCGGCGTCGCGCTCGCGCGAACGGGCGACCGCGCGGGGGCGGCGCGCGCGTTTCTCGAAGCCACCGAGCGGGCGCCCAACACCGGCGCCGCGTGGAACGGCCTCGGCGCCATGCGCCTCGCGTCGGGCGACGCGGCGGGCGCGGTGGGTCCGTTGCAGCAGGCCGCGGCGCTGCTCACCGACGACCCGAACCCCACGCTCAACCTCGGGCTGGCGCTCTTGCGGCTCCAGCGGTGGGGCGACGCGGCGCAGGCCTTCCGCGAGACGCTGCGGCGTCAGCCCGACAACCAGGTGGCGCTCTCGCACCTGCTCACGCTGCAGCCCGACCCGGCGGCGCGGGCGCGGGTGCTGCGCATCGCGATGCGCTGAGCTACGCGCGCTGCGGGCGCAGCACGAGGGGCGCGAGCAGGTCGACGAGGGCCCGCTTGCGCCGCTCGAGAAATTCTCCGAGGAGGGGGTCGTCGCCCCACACGATCTGCACGAGGGGCGCGGCCAGCGAGGGGTACAGCGCGGCCCCTACGATGTGCAGCACGGCCATCTCGACGTCGAGGCCCTCGCGCACCTCGCCGCGCGTCTGGGCGCTGCGCAGGGTCTCCGTGGCGGCCTCTTTCAAGGGCAGGAGCATGCGCTCGGCGAGGGGGCGCGCGCGCGCGCCGCCGTCGGTCATTTCGCGGTGCAAGATGGTGGTGATGTTGGGCGCGCGGGCGGCGAGATCGATAATGCCCGCGACGAAGTTGGCGAGCTGTTCGGCCACGGTGTGACCGCGGTGGAGCACCTCCCACCCGAGGGCGGTGAAGCGCTCGAGGCCGCGCTCGATCACGGCGGCGTAGAGCGAGTCTTTGTCGCCGAAGTGGTGGCACACGAGGGGCACGGTGACCTTCGCGTCTTCGGCCACCTCGCGCAGGCGCGTGCCGTCGAAGCCCTTGCGGGCGAAGAGCACCTCGGCGGCTTCGAGCACTCGTAACCGTGTGGCATCGGCGTCGCGGACGCGCGGTGCGAGGGCGGTGGCGGGGGCTGTGCGCGGCGAGGTGCGTTCGTTCATTCTGCGGCGTCGGCGAAGGCGGGTGGAGCCTCGCTGAGGAGCGACAGCTCGAGGTCGGGGTCGACGTGTTCGAACTCGAGCACGCCGAGCGCTTGAAGGGCCGGTCGCACGCGATCGGTCAGGAGCCCGAGGCGCTTGAGGTTGGGCACGATCTTCGAGAAAAGCATACACCGGAACTGCTGCATCAAGGGGCACTCGAGCGCGTAGGCGCAGCACTCCTCCACGGGGAGCCCCATCTTGGCCCACACCTCGGGGGCCAGGAAGCGATCGCGCATGAGGCGCGACGACTCGATCACGAAGTCTTCGCGGTCGCGGAGCTCGTTGGCGGGCATCTCGCGGAACACGTTGTCGAGGGAGAGTACCCCGAAGGCCACGTGGCGCGCCTCGTCGCGGATCACCGCGGCGGTGAGCTCGCGGATGAGGGGCTCGTCGGTGGTGGCGCGGATCACGCCGAAGGCCGCGAGCGCGAGGCCCTCGACCATGATCTGCATGCCGAGGTATTTCATGTCCCAGCGGCCGTCGGTGAGAATCACGTCGAGGAGTGATTTCAACGTCGGGGTCACGGGGTACGTGAGATTCATCTTCTCGCGGAGGTAGCGCTCGTACACCTCGACGTGGCGCGCTTCGTCCATCACCTGCGTGGCGGCGTAGAGCTTCGCGTCGGGGGTGGTGACGCACGTCACGAGCTGGCTCGTCGCGAGGAGCGCCCCCTGCTCGCCGTGGAGAAACTGCGACAGCATCCACGACGAGACCTCGATCTTCGTGCGCCTCTGCTCCGCGCGCGTCATGCGGTGCCAGATGTCGCTGCCGTAGATGGGCACCACCGCGTCGGGGAAGCGCGGCCCCTCGGGGTCGACGTCGAGGTGCCACGGGAGGTCCTTCGCCCCATCCCATTGGAGGTCTTTGGACTTCGTGTACAGGTCCCGAAGCGACCGAACCTGCGAGGTGTAATCCCAGGTGTAGGCCAGCTCCATCGTGGTGCGGAGCGTCTCGATCGTGGGCTGCGACATCGGCGGTTCTCCCTCCAAAGACCTCGATGGTCTTCGTACTGACTGACTATTCAGTTAGTACGGGCGGGAGACAAGGGCGCTGCTTACTTTTTTGTCAGTCAGCTACCGGGGGCGTGCGCGGGTGGGGTCTACGGCGCGCTGGGGGCTTCGGCGCGGCGGCGCGCGGCGGGCCATTTCGCGCATCACGCGGGCGGCCGTGTCGGTGACGGCGCCGGCGGGTACGGGCTGGAGCACACGCTCGCGCAGCGCGCGCACGCGCCCGGCGGCCTCTTCGAGGCGCGCGCGGAAGGCGTCGTTGTCGGCCGCGCGGCGGGCCATGATGCGCGCCGTCTCGATGGCGATGTGGGGCGAGTGCGCGATGAGGAGCAGGTCGCAGCCGGCCTCCATGGATCGCACCGCGCCCGCCGAGACGCCCCAGTTGGAGCGTATCGCCGACATCTCGAGGTCGTCGGAGACGGTCACGCCGCGGAAGCCCAGGCGCTCGCGCAGGACCCCGTGCGCGACGGCGCGCGAGAGCGTGGCGGGGTAGGCCGCGTCGACGCCCGCGTAGACCACGTGGGCGAGCATCACCGCGGGCGTGAGGGCCATCACCTCGCGAAACGGGACGAGCTCGACGGCCTCGAGGCGCGCGATGTCGTGGGCCACGCGGGGCAGGCCCTGATGGCTGTCGAGCGCCGTGTCGCCGTGACCGGGAAAGTGCTTCACGCACGTGAGAACGCCAGCCCCGAGGAGGCCGTTGACCATCGGCCGCGCGTGCCGCGCGACGAGCTCGGGGCGCGCCCCGAAGGTGCGCAGGTGGACCACCATGTTGCGCGGGTTGGTTCGCACGTCGAGCACGGGCGCGAGGTCGAGGTTGACGCCCGCGCGGCGCAGCTCGGACCCCATCGCGGCGCCCCAGCGCTCGGTGAGGGCCACGTCGTCGAGGGTGCCCAGCTCGTGAATCTACGGCATGCGCGGGAGCATGGGCGACAGGTGCGACACCGAGCCGCCCTCTTGATCGGCGGCCACGAGCGCGGGCGGCGCGGCGCTGCCCACGCGCGCACGCACGGCGTCGAGGGTTGCGCGCAGCTCGGTGAGGTTGCGCACGTTCTCGCTCCCCACGATGATGCCCGCGAGGGCGCCGCGGCCGAGCATCGAGGCGAGCGTGGGGTGCAGCATGCGCTCGCGCGAGCCGCCGAGGATGCAGCTCCCCGCGAGGGCGAAGAGCGCTTCGTCGACGGGGGCCGCGGTGCGCTGCGCGTGCGCGACGGTTGCGTTGGACGTTGCCGCGAGCGCGGCGAGGAAGGCGCGTCGAGAGAGGGTCATCGGGGGGGAGTGCCCGGGGGATCTTGCAACCGCGCGGGGGGATAGAGTACCTGAGGCGCTGTATGGCCGAAACATCGCCGCAAAAGAACGCCCCCGCGACGCCCTCACCGGCCGCCGCGCCCGGCATGATGATCAAGTACCGCAACCTCGTCATCGCGGGCGCGGTGTTCATCGCGCTGTGGGCCATGGCCATCGCGAGCCGCTCGTCGGGCACGATGATCTTTCTCGCGGTGCTCACCGTGGTGCTGGCGGGCTTCGGTTTGTACACCTGGCGCTGGTACCAGAAGCAGATGTCGCTGATGAACCTGGCCAAGCGCGCCCAGGAGAGCCCCGAGGCGCGCAAGGCCGCCATCGCCGAGCTCACCGCGCGCGAGGCCAAGGACCACGACGTCACCAGCACCCTCATGCGCGCACAGCTCGAGCTGCAGGAGGACCCCGAGAAGGCCGTCGCCACGCTCGACTCCATCGACATGAAGAAGGTGCCCGCCATGCTCCTCAACGAGGTGCGCGGGATGAAGGCCCAGGTTTACCTGGTGAAGAACCGCGTCGACGAGGCCGCGAAGCTCGCCGATGAGATTCAGCTCTCGCAGATTCAGCAGCCCGAGGTGCGCTCGGTGATGGCCGCCGCGGTGGCCGAGGCGTGGGCGCGCACGGGCAAGGTGAAGGAGGCGAGGGATCTCATCGAGATGTTCTCTCCCGACGATGCCACCTACGCGAGCGCGCGGGTGCCGCTGCTCTTCGCGCGCATCTTCGCCAACTGGGCCGACTCGAAGCGCGACCTCGTGCGCAAAGACATGATCGCGATGTGCAAAGAGAACTTTCAGTATCTCGGCCGCTTCGTGATGCCCAACTCGGGCGTGCGCCCCGAGATGCAGGCCCTCGCGCAGGAGGTGCTCCGCAACGACCCCACCGCGCGCAAGGCCATCATGGAGGCCCAGGCCCCCACGATGAACCGCGCGCAGCGCCGCGCGATGAAGTAGCCGCGCCGACTCCCGCTCCTCCCTCGCGCTCGCTCAGAGCCGCACGATCGCCTTCCCCAGATTGTCTCCGTGAAAGAGCCCCGCGAGCACGTCGGGGGCGCGCTCGAGCCCGTCGACCACGTGGCTCCGGTGG
>CANMAT010000289.1 GCA_947494865.1 Deltaproteobacteria bacterium | reverse complement strand
GGGCCGTCGTCGCGCACCACCTGGCCGATCTGCTTCTCGGCGAGGCGGCGGATGAACCACGGCCCCAGCGCGAAGGACATCACCATCGCCGTCATGGTGGCCATGATGGTGCGGAAGGGGATGTACCGGAGCACGTTGAGCCACGACAGCCACGAGGCCGCCCCGCGCAGGGGATACAGCAGCAGGTAGATCACGCTCCGACGACCTCCGTGAGCGCGTCGACGCAGCGCTCCATGCGCATGCCGCGCGAGCCCTTGACCAGCACCGTGTCGCGCGCCCGAACCGCGCCGCAGAGCATCTCGATCGCAGCGACGGAGTTCGCCGCGCGGTGCACCTCGACGCCGCGCCTCTCTGCGCGCTGCGCCGCGTGCTCCATCTCGGGGCCCACGGCGATGAACACCACCGCGCCCGACTCGGCCACGAGGTCGCCCGCGCGCGCGTGCTCGTCGGCGCTCAGGGGGCCGAGCTCGAGCATGTCGCCGAGGGCGATCACGAGCCTTGTTTTATGGGCTTCGGCGAGTTCGCGGGCGGCGTCGACGGCGGCGCGCAGCGCCCGCGGGCTGGCGTTGTAGGTGTCGTCGATCACGCGCGTGCCCGACGGGAGTTCGCGGAGTTGCAGCCTCCCGGCCACCGCGGGCACGGCGCCGAGGGCCTTCGCGGCCGCCCGGAGCGACGCGGCGTCGACGCCCGTAGCGGCGGTGGCGCACAGGGCCGCGGCGATGTTGGTGGCCACCGCGGCGCCGAGGAGCGCGCTCTCGACCTCGACCTCGCCGGCGCCCGCGCAGAGGGCGGGAGAGACCGCGTAGCGCAGGCGCGCGCGGCCGTCGGGGAGGTGCGTGCGCGCGACGAGGCGCACGTGCGCGTCGGCGGAGACGCCGAAGAGCCAGCGCGCCACGTGGGGCTGCGCGAGGCTCACACGCGCGCGAGAGAGGGGCTCGTCGGCGTTGGCGACGACGGCGCGCGAGGCGAACGCGAAGATCGATCCCTCTTCGTCGGCGACGGCGTCGAGGGTGCGGAGCGACTCGGTGTGGGCCGCGTCGGCGTTCATGCAGATCGCGACGTCGGGGCGGGTCATGTCGCCGATGCGCGCGATCTCTCCGGCCGCGTTGCTGCCGCACTCGACCACCATCGCGGCGTGGTCGAGCGAAAACCCCAGGAGCGTGAGGGGCGCGCCCACGAGGTTGTTGAGGTTGCCCGCCGTAGCGTGACAACGACCGCGCACCGCGGCGGCCATGGCGGCGGCGGTGAGCTCCTTGGTGGTGGTCTTTCCCACGGCGCCGCTGATGGCGACGACGGGGATGCCCACCGCGCGCGACGCCATGGCCCTGCGGCGTACCGCGAGCGCGTGTTCGCGCGCCAGGTGCCCGAGCGCCACGAGCGTGTCGGGCACCTCGACATAGGGCGCGCCCGTCGGCACCGAGGCGCCGGTGCGTACGAGCAGCGCGCGGGCCCCGGCCTTCATCGCGGCGTCGAGGTGCGCGTGGGCGTCGAAGCGCTCGCCGCGGAGCGCCACGAAGAGAGCGCCCGGGAGGAGACCGCGGGTGTCGGTGCCGACGCCCGTGACACGGAGCGAGGGGTCGCCGTGGAGCGCCGCCCCGGTGTGGCGCGCGACCTCTTCGAGCGAGAAGGGAACCTCGATGCGGGGAAGCGCCGTCGCCATGCGCTGCTCCGTTACCTTAGTTCGCGCCGCGACGCGAAATTGACGCAAGAGCGACGGCGTGCAGCGTGTGCTCTCAGCCTGCGGCGAGGGCGGCGCGCGCGTCGAGGGCGGCGCGCGCGACCTCGCGGTCGTCGAAGGGGGTTCGAACGCCGTGCAGTTCCTGCCAGGTCTCGTGCCCCTTGCCCGCGAGGAGCACCGTGTCGCCCGCCTCGGCGAGCGCGACGGCCATGGCGATGGCTGCGCGTCGGTCGACCACCGTCGCGAACTCGCCGCGCGCGGGCGCGCCGTCGGTCACCGCGCGGAACCCCTGCGCGCGAACCCCTTCTGCCGCGGCCTCTGCGATGGCCCCGGGGTCTTCGGTGCGCGGGTTGTCGCTCGTCACGATCACTACGTCGGCGCCCCGCGCGGCGGCCGCGCCCATGAGCGGACGCTTCGCCCGATCGCGGTCGCCACCGCAGCCGAACACGCACACGACGCGGCCCGGCGTGGTGGCGCGCACCGAGGCCAGCACGCGCTCGAGCGCATCGGGCGTGTGGGCGTAGTCGACCAGCACGTCGAAGCACGCGCTCCCCGCGGTGGGTGTAACCCGCTCGAGGCGACCGGGCGCGCCCTTCGCGCTCGACAGCGCCTCGACGGCGCGGGCGTAGGGGAACTCCAGCGCCCCGAGGATGCCCAGCGCCGCGAGCAGGTTCTCGACGTTGTGCGCGCCCGCGAGGGGCGACACGAGGCGCACGTCGCCTTCGGGCGTGCGCACGGTCGCGTCGATGCCCCCGTGGCGCGCCCCGCCCGCGATGACGCGCAGGGTCGCCTCGGCGCCGCGCGCGCTGTACGCGATCGCGCCGCGGAGCGTGCGCGCGAGGTCGGCCCCGACGGGGTCGTCGACGTTCACCACGCTCGCGCCGGGGCCCCACGCCTCGAAGAGCGAGCGCTTGGCGGCGATGTAGCGCCCCATCGTGCCGTGAAAATCGAGGTGGTCTTGCGTGATATTGGTGAGCGCCGCCACGCGGAAGCGCACCGCGCCCACGCGCTTGAGGGCCAGCGCGTGCGAGCTCACCTCCATGACGGCGTGCGTGGCGCCCGCGTCGCGCATGGCCGCGAAGCGCCGCGCGAGGTCGTCGGCCTCCGGCGTGGTGTGCAGCGCGGGCCACGAGAGCGCGCCGTACCGATGCGCGACGGTGCCCAGGAGGCCCGGCCGGGCGCCCAGCGCGACGAGCGCGTGCTCGACGAGCCACGCGGTGGTGGTCTTGCCGTTGGTGCCCGTGATGCCGATCACGTCGAGCACCCAGGTGGGGTGCGTCCACACGTAGCTGGCCATGAGGGCGAGCGCGCCCTCGACGTCGGCCACCACGATCTGCGGCACGGCCACGGCGAGCTCGGCGGGTGACACCACCGCGACGGCGCCGCGCGCGATGGCGTCGTGGGCGAAGCGAGCGCCGTCGGTCTTCGCGCCCGCTCGTGCCACGAAGAGGTCGCCGGGTGTCACCGCGCGCGAGTCGTGTCGCACGTCGCGTACGCGCGTCGCCGGGTCGCCCACGACGCGCGCGTCGTGGAGCTCGCGCGCGAGGTCGCTGAGGGTGGCGCCGCGCAATCCAGGGGGGGTCGTGTCGCTCATCGGGGCATCTCCGTGGAAGCGGGCGCGGGGGTGGCGACGGGCACGTAGCCTCCGCCCGGCTCGGCCCACGCGCGCACGGCCTGAGCGGGCTCGCAGGGGCTGCCCGCGGGCGGGTCTTGCCGCACGACCACGCCCGCTCCTCCGAACGCGGCGTCGAGGCCGACAGCGGCGAGCGCGCGGCGCGCCTCGCGGAGCGAGAGGCGCGAGAGGTCGGGCACCGAACAGGCGACGCCGGCGTCACCGTGGGCGCGCACGTCGCGGCGGCGCGCGGCGAGGGCCGTGGGCGCGGCGGGGCCCTGAGGGAAATCCATCGCGCGTTGCGCCGAGGGGAGCGCGCCCAGGTACCGCAGCGACTGCTCCATCACGTTGTGAAACAGCGGCGCGGCCACGGCGCCGCCCGCGTGGGTGATCTGCGGCTCGTCGATGACCACGGTGACCACGAGGCGCGGCCGCTCGGCGGGCGCGAAGCCGATAAACGAGCTCACCCAGCGCTGGTCGTCGTAGCCGTGCGCGTGCTCGCGGGCCTTCTGCGCGGTGCCCGTCTTGCCGGCCACGCGAACGCCCGCGATGGCGGCGTCGGTGCCCGTCCCGTGGGCCTCGGTCACGGAGGTGAGCATGTCGGCGAGCATGCGCGCGACGCCCGTCTGCATCGCGGGGCGGCCCGGGTCGGGGGTGTTCTCTTGCACCAGTGCGCCCGTCGCGTCGGTGACGCGCGACACGAGCAGCGGGTGCACGAGCCGGCCTCCGTTGGCCACGGCGCCGAGGCCCTGCGCGAGCTGTATCGACGTGACGCCCATGCCCTGGCCGAAGGCCACCGTGGCGACCTCGACTTCGTACCAGCGGCGCTCGCCGAAGCGCGCGCGCGCCTCGCCCGGGAGCGGCAGCCCCGTGCGCTCGCCGAAGCCGAAGCGGCGGTACACGCGCTCGAGCCCCTCGGCGCCGAGCGAGAGGCCGATCTGCGCCGCGCCGATGTTGCTCGACCGCTCGAGCACCTGCATGGGCGTAAGCATCTGCTCGGGGTGCGAGTCGTGAATGGTGAGGTTGCCGATGGTGTAGGTGCCGCTGTGGCAGTCGATCTGCTGGTCGGGGCGAATCACGCTCGCGTCGAGCGCGCCGCCCACCGAGAAGATCTTCATCGTGCTGCCGGGCTCGAAGCGGTCGGCGATGGCGCGGTTGCGGCGCGCGTCGACCTCCGAGGTGGCGAGCTCGTTGGGGTTGAACGTGGGGTAGTTGGCGAGCGCGAGCACCTCGCCGGTGCGCGGATCGGTGACGATCACGCTGCCGCTGCGGGCTTCGAAGAGCTGGCACGTGAGGGCGAGCTCGCGCTCGACGATGTGCTGAATCGTGGCGTCGAGGGTGAGCGTCACGTCGTCGCCGGCCTGGCCCATCGCGGGCGTGAGCCCGTCGGCGAAGACGAGCGCGCCGCGGGCGTCGCGGAGGCCCTGCACGGCCACCATGCGCCCGCGGAGGTTCTCGTCGAGGGAGCGCTCGAGGCCCTCTTGCCCGCGGCCGTCGGCGCCCACGAAGCCCACGACGTGCGCGGCGAGCTCGCGGTTGGGGTACCACCGGCGGCTCTCTTCAATGGTCTCGAGACCGTCGCGGTTGCGAATGTGAAACTCGCGCATGATGGCCACCACGCGCGCGGCCTCGGGGGGCGTCATGTGGCGCTTGATCCACGCGAAGCCGCGGCGGCTCGTGAGGCGCGCGCGCACGTCGCTCTCGGGCAGCGAGAGGGCCTCGGCGAGGCGCGACGCGAGGGCGCCCACGTCGAGGTTGCGAATGGTGCCGAGCCGTCGCGGGCCCGCGGCGAGCGACGGGGACACCACGCTCACCGCGAGGGGGTTGTGGTTGCGGTCGTAGATGGTGCCGCGGCGGGGAGAGAACTCCACCTGGCGCGTGTACTGCTGCTCGGCCTCTTCGCGGAGCACGGGCGCGCGGCGCACCTGCAGGTCCCACGCGGCGCCCACGAGGCGCGTGAAGCCCACGCCGAGCAGGCACACGAGGATGCCGAGGCGCACGCGCATCCACTTCGCGCGGCGGGCTTCGAGGTTTCTCATCGGGGCCTCCCGCTGGAGCGTCCGGGGCGCGTGCTGCCGCCTGCGACGAGCGTGGGTACCTGGTCGGGCTCGACCATCCCGAGCTCGTTGCGCCCGATGCTCTCGAGGGTCGCGGGCGACCGGCGCGCCGCGAACTCCAGGCGCGTCTGGTTGATCTCACCGCGCATGCGCAGGGCCTCGGTGCGCGCGCGCTCGACCTCGTAGCCCATGGTGATGTTCTGGTTGCGCAGCGCGAGGTGCACCACGAAGGCCGCCAGCGACGAGAGCACCGCGAGGCTGAACATCACCATGAATCGCGTCGAGCTCACGACTGGTCCTCATCGTCGCGCGGGGCGCGCCTCGCCGCGCGGAGCTTGGCGCTGCGCGCGCGGGGGTTCTCGCGGCACTCGGCGTCGTCGGGCTCGAGGGGCCGCTTTGTCATCACCTCGAGGCGGGGCTCGTTACGAAACGAGTGCTTCACCCTCCCGTCTTCGAGCGAGTGAAACGAAAT
>CANMAT010000288.1 GCA_947494865.1 Deltaproteobacteria bacterium | reverse complement strand
TCGGGCACGTCGCGGGTGATCACCGAACCCGAGCCGACATAGGCCCCGCGCCCGATGGTGACGGGTGCCACGAGCGAGCTGTTGGAGCCCACGAAGGCCCCCTCGCCCACGCGCGTGGTGTGCTTCTGCACGCCGTCGTAGTTGCAGAAGATGGTGCCCGCGCCGATGTTGGCGCCCGCGCCCACCACGCCGTCGCCGAGGTACGCGAGGTGGTTGGCCTTGGCGCCCGCGCCGAGGCGCGTCTTCTTCAGCTCGACGAAGTTGCCGACGTGCGCCCCCTCTTCGAGCACGCTCTCGGGGCGCACGTGCGCGAAGGGGCCGACCTGCGCATTGAGCCCCACCTCACTGCGCGCCACCACGCAGTACGGCTTGAGCGTGGCGCCGGGCCCGATGACGGCATCGTCGAGCACGCACCCCGCGTCGATCGAGGCGCCCGCGGCGACGCTCGTGCGGCCTCGGAGCACAGTGCCAGGGCCTACCGACGCGCCCGCCTCGAGGGTCACGTCGTGGTCGATGCGCGCACCCGTCGCGATGCTGCACCCCGCGCGGCGGTGGCGGTCGGCGATGCGCTCGTAGAGCGAGGCCTCGACGGATGCGAGCTCGGCGCGGTCGTTCACGCCGCGGAGCGCGGTAGGCTCCCACGGGACTTCGGCGACGCCGTCGGGCGATGCCTGCGCGGCGAGGGCTACGAGGTCGGTGAGATAGAATTCGCCCTGCGCATTCTGCGATGAGATGCGCCCCAGTGACGAGGCGAGGAAGGCGCGCTCGACCGCGTAGAGCCCAGGGTTCACGGTGCGCACGAGGCGCTCGGCATCGGTGCAGTCTTTGTGCTCTCGAATCGCCACGACGCTGCCGCGGGCGTCGCGGAGGATGCGCCCGTAGCCCCTCGGGTCGAGCACCTCGGTGGTCATCAGCGCGAGGTGGGCGCCGCGCGCGGCGCGGGCCAGAGAGAGGGCGCGCAAGGCCTCGGCGGGCACGCAGGGCACATCGCCGTAGGTGATCACCACTTCAGACACATCGTCGTCGACTTCGGACATGCCCGCGCGCACAGCGTCGGCGGTGCCCCGCTGCTCGGTCTGCACGGCGAAGCGCACCGAGGCGCCGAAGCGCGCGCGCACAGCCTCTACGACGGCCTCGCGGCCGTGTCCCACGACAACCACAACAGAGTCGGCCCCCGCGTCGCGCGCGGCCTCGATAGCCCATCCGATGAGCGGCGCTCCCGCCGCGGCGTGGAGCACCTTGGGGAGCATTGACTTCATGCGTGTACCCTGGCCCGCGGCCAGGATCATCGTGCAGCGTCGGGTGGTCATGAGGGGCGGTTTCATAGCCCGTGAGAGCGGCTTCGCACAACGGCGCGCGCCCCTGAAACTCCGAGGGCCAAATGGGCGAAACCCCGCCCGGGAAGTGTTCCCGGTGCGGGGTCTCGTACCTGATGAGGCTCAGGTGACCGTTCGGTGTTACCCGAAGATCAGGTCTGCGCGTCCCAGGTGTCTTCGTGCTGTACGCCGCCGTTGGTGTACGTCCAGTTGATCGTGTGGAACACGAACGACACCTCTTCGAGAGCCGGGTCGGTGGCCGTCGAGGGCACCATCGTGTCGGGCACGAACTGCTTCTGGTGGGCGATGCGGCCCTTCTTGATCTCGACCGTGAAGAACTGCTCCGTCGTGCCGTCGCCCGTGGGGCTCGGACGGAAGAACTTGAACGTCGCGTCGATCTCCTGGTTGTTGCAGAGCGCCTTCGCGATGAGGGGGGTGCTCTTGTCGATGCGCTTGCGGATCAGGAGGGGCTTGTACTGGCGGCGACCGGTCGCCATGCCCGAGCCCGCCTCACGCGCCGTCATCACTTCCTGCTCGTAGTACACGCACTCGATCGAGTTCTCGCGGCCGAGGCTGACCTGGGTGCTGTTGCCCTGGATGTCCGAGCCGCTTGCCTTGAGATAAAGGTGAACCGTCTCTGCCATGTTGAACTCTCCGGTGATGCAGCGTCGACCTGTCGAGTGGAAGAACCCTCTATCCACCGTCACGATCTGTTGTGCTGCGCGGACGGGCTGAATGCAGCCATCGGGCCAGCCTGCGAGCAGGGCTTTGGTCGCTCAGCTTTCGTACATTTTTGCTTGTTTGTAGGCTATCGCTGATCCCCGTGGGTCGGGCTCCGGGGCCAACGCGTTGGACTCGAAGCCAATCGTTGGACTCCAGTCCAAAAACTTGTTGGACTGAGGTCCAATCGGGAGGGTGCTGCCGTGACGAGTGGGAGACGGATTCGCGGAGAATCGCACGAAGAGCGGCCCTCGGAGGCACCCGCGGATGTTCACTCGCAGTCGATCGACGACCGGGGCGACTTCGGCTTCGCGCGCACGGTGCCACGCACCAACCCGCAGTTGCACTGGAGCGACGCCGCGGGGTCGCACAGCTATCTCATGGTGGGCCGCCTCGTGGTGGGCTCGGCCGAGAACGCCGACGTGGTCGTGCGAGGCGAGGGCGTGTCGCGCCTCCACGCGAGCCTCGAGATCAAAGACGACGGCGTGTGGGTGCGCGATCTCGGGAGCCGCGACGGCACGTACATCGATGGCATCAAGGTGATCGAGGCGCGCATCCCCCATGGCGGCACGCTCGCGCTCGGGTCGACGGGCATCTCGCTGCGATACAACGAATGGATCACGGATGTGGTGCTGTGGCCGGCCGACCACTTCGGCCCCCTCGTGGGGCGCAGCACCAAGATGCGCGAGCTCTTCGCGCGCCTCCACCGCGTGGCGCAGGGCGAAGCCACGGTGCTCATCTTCGGCGAGACGGGCACGGGCAAGGAGCTCGCAGCGCGGGCGATCCACGCGGCGTCGCCGCGGCGTGGGGCTCCCTTCATCGTCGTCGACTGCGGCGCGCTGTCGGAGTCGCTCCTCGAGGCGGAACTCTTCGGTCACGCGCGCGGGGCCTTTACGGGCGCGGCGTCGGCGCGCGTCGGCGCCATCGAGGCGGCCGACGGAGGCACGGTGTTTCTCGACGAGATCGGCGAGATGCCGCTCTCCATGCAGCCGCGTCTCTTGCGCGCGATCGAGGGCCATACGGTGCGGCGCGTGGGCGAGAACGAGCACCGCAAGGTGAACGTGCGCTTCCTCGCAGCGACGCACCGAGACCTCGCGGCGATGGTGAACGCCGGCAGCTTTCGCGAAGACCTCTTCTTTCGCCTCGCGGTGCTTCCGGTTCACATTCCAGCGCTGCGCGAGCGGCGCGAAGACATCACGGTTCTGGCCGAGCGTCTCATGGCGCCCGAGACGCGCGAGCGCCTGAGCCCCGAGCTCGTGCGCGAGCTCTCGAGCCGCGCCTGGCCCGGCAACGTGCGCGAGCTGCGCAACTTTCTCGAGCGCGCGGCCGCGCTAGGCGCCCGCGAGGCCCTCGCGATGGGGAGCCACGGCGCGCGCGATCTCTCGGAGCCCTCGACCGTCGCGCCGACTCCGTCGATCTCGCCGCTCCCTCGCGATGCCGCGCCCGTGGCGCGCGACGGGCTGCCGCCGGTCTCCGTCGAAACGTCGTTCAAGGTGCTGCGCGACCAGTGGCTCGAACACCTGCAGCGCGAATACCTCTCCGCCATGCTCGCCCGCTACGGGCGCGACACTGGCGCCATCGCGCAGGCCGCCGGCCTCGATCGGAAGTACGTGTACACCCTCCTGCGCAAGCACGAGCTCTGACACCCTGACCGTTTGCGAGACGACTCGCGCCCCCATCGGCCAATCACTCCGATGGAGCCACGAGCCGCGCTGGCCTTTGTCGCGCCTCCGACGCGCGGTGGCACAACGGGGATCACTGTGTGCAGCGGAAATCACTCGTGATTGCTCGAAGCAACACGAAAGTGGTCAGCGTGGCACGCTTCATGGTCCATTGAAGCATCGAAAGCCCTGACCCCGGGGTGGAGGTCTCGCAATGGTGAGAAGATTTCTTGGCTTGGGCCTGCTGCTGCTCGCACCCATTGCTGGCTGTGGGCGCTCGGAACTCGATCTGCCCGACGATGATGTTCCCGCGAGTAGCGACGTCCCCGACGTACCCGACGTACCCGACGTACCCGACGTCCCCGACGTCCCCGACGTACCCGACGTACCCGACGTACCCGACGTACCCGACGTACCCGACGTACCCTTCTGTCGTAGCACTGCCGATTGCGACGATGGCGTCGCGTGTACCGTGGACCGCTGCGTCGAGGGAGTGCGCTGTGAAAGCGTGCCCGACGACGCCGTCTGCGGCCCGCGATCGATGTGCATCCCCTCACGGGGGTGCAGCGAGCCCGTCGAGTGCGCGAGCGACGCGACGTGCGACGACGGCGACCCCTGCGACGGCGCCGAGCGTTGCGTCGCGGGGCGCTGCGCGCGCGGCGCTCCCCTCGCGTGCAACGACGGCGTCGCGTGTACCGACGACGTGTGCGTTCCGGGTCGCGGCTGCGTCGTAGTGGGCGTCGACGCGCGCTGCGACGACGGCCGCTTCTGCGACGGCGTCGAGCGCTGCGACGTACGAGCTGGTTGTCTCCGCGGCGCCCCGACCACCTGCGACGACAGCCTCGCGTGCACCGACGACGTCTGCGACGAGACCGCGCGGTCGTGCCGCAACACCCCCGTCGACCGCGATGGCGATGGCTTCGCCGCGGTGGCCTGCGCCGGCGGCGACTGCGATGACGCCGACCGCGCCGTGAACCCCAGGGCCGCCGAGGCGTGCGCCGATGGGCGCGACAACAATTGTAACGGCCTGACCGACTGCGCCGACCCCGCGTGCGCTGCGACCCCCGCGTGCGCCTCTGTATCGAACGACGTGTGCGAGCGCGCAACGCTCCTCGCGCTGCCGGGCCGCGCCGAGGGCACCACCGCGGGTGCCCGCGACGATTACAGCCCGGGGTGCGGCTCGAACACGGCGCCCGACGTAGCGTACGTGATTCGCAACCCGCGCCGACAGACCCTCGTGTTCGACACGATCGGTAGTGGGTACGACACCGTGCTCGGCGTGTACCGCGACCGCTGCGACCTCACCACGCTCATCACCTGCGACGACGACGGCTCGCGCACGGGCACCGCGTCGCGCATCGTGCTCGACAACGCCGAGGCCGGCACCTACTACATCGTCGTCGACGGGTGGTCATCCAACAGCGGGGCCTTCGTACTCAACGTGAGCGCGGGCGCGCCGCCGGTGGAGCAGTGCACCAACCGCGTCGACGACGACGGCGACGGGCTCGTCGACTGCGCCGACTCCAGCTGCATCGCCGACCCCTCCTGTCGCTGCCGCCCGACGGGCCTCGAGAACACCCCCGAGGCCTGCTCCGACGGACGTGACAACGACTGCGACAGGCTCATCGACTGCGCGACCGCGACCTGCGCCGCGCTCCCGATCTGTTGCCGACCGACGTCCCTCGAGAATACCCCCGCGGCCTGCTCCGATCGCAGCGACAACGACTGCGACGGGCTCGTCGACTGCGCCGACCCGCAGTGCGCCGCCACCGCCGCGTGCTGTCGCCCGACGGGCGTCGAGAGCACCCTCGCGGCGTGCTCCGACGGACGCGACAACGACTGCGACGGGCTCGTCTACTGCGCCGACCCGCAGTGCGCAGCGGTGAGCATCTGCTGCCGGCCGACGGGCCCCGAGACCACCGCGACCGCCTGCGCCGACGGACGCGACAACGACTGCAACGGACTCGTCGACTGCGCCGACTTTCAGTGCGCGGGTCGGGCCGGCTGCGGCTGCGTGCCGTCGACCGAGGTGTGCGACAACCGCCGCGACGACGACTGCGACGGACTCAGCGACTGCGCCGACCCGCAGTGCTCCATGGCCCCCGCGTGCATGGCGTGTGTTCCCACGGGC
>CANMAT010000287.1 GCA_947494865.1 Deltaproteobacteria bacterium | reverse complement strand
GTTTCGGGCTCGATCGCCTGATCGCCGTCGCCGTGATGACGGAGCCCCCGTTCGGCAAGCACCGCGGCCTCGGCAGGCGACCCGGTGCTGATCGCGAGCCTGAGATAATCGTCGGCGGTCAAATTCCGCTGCTTACGCACGGATCGAAACCCTAGCAGTTTCGCCCCGTCACGCGAACAGCCTTTCGCGTGAAACTTGAAGGTTTTTGAACATCGCGCGGGGTGGCCTCGATTCTGGATAAACCATTGTCGGTTGCCGCGGTGAGTCAGCTCGCGGGCGGGGCGGCGCCGAAGCCGGGCGGGGTGTTGGGCGCGGTGGGGGGGGAGAGCGTTCCGTGGGTGATGTGCTGGAGTTGGTAGCTCGGCGAGAGGCCGGGCGCGATGAGGGCGGGGGTGACCTCGCTCGAGGAGAACATCTGCACAAACTCGGGCGCCGCAGGGACGGCATCGACGAGGGCGCGCTCGAGGCACATGGCCGTGTACTGCTCGGCGGCCCATTCGGGCGTGTTGGCGTTGAGGATCACGTCGAGGTTCTGGTGTTTCGCGGTGAGGGCGACGCCCGCGATGCGGCTGTGCCGCGGCGACCAGTTGTCGACGCAGGTGCCGTTCTCGCTGCAGCCCCAGACGCCCCGCGCGGTCTTCACGAAGAGCGTCTGGTTGCCCACGGTGTGGCCCGGCGTGCGAACGAGCATCACGCCGTCGCCGAGGGCCAGGTCGCCGTCGGTGAGCACGAGGTTCTCCTCGCGCACGCCCTCGCGGCCGTCGGCCACGTACCAGGCGCGCTGCATCGGGTGCAGGTGCGCCCACTCCTCCCACTCGACGCGGGGCGCGAGGAGCTTCGCCTTCGGGAAGCGCGGTGTCACGTGCCCGTCGGCGGTGCCCAGCAGGCCTCGGACGTCTTGCGTGTGAAAGTGGTCGAAGGCCACATAGTCGACGTCGTCGGGCGCGAGGCCGAGCTTCGCGAGCTGGGCCTCGAGCGTGTCGAACTGTGTGGCCATGAGCCGCGCCACGCGCGACCCCACGCGCGCCTCGAGCTTCGCGAAGAAGGGCGTGCGGCGCGACCGCTCGACGTCGGTGGGGTTGAAGAGCAGCGTGCGCGTTCGGTCGCCCTGGCGAAACCGCACGAGCAGCGCGCGGTGCGTGAGGGTGACGAAGGGCGCGGGCGACGCCGCGGCGCCCTGAAACGCGTAGCGCGTCGGGTACGGCAGCGTGGTGATGGGCAGCGTGCGGACGGCCACGGCGTCGGGCATCGCCGTGAGGCGCGCGCGGAGCCTCTGCGCGCCGGCCATCACGGCCTCGTGACGGAGCCCGTGGGAGGGCTCGCGCCACGCGTCGCCGACCTCGTCGAGGGCCGTGAGCTCGGGGGCGTTCATGGCGCTCATCGGCTCAGGAGGTTGCGGGCGATCACCATGCGCTGAATCTGCGAGGTGCCCTCGTAGATCTGCAAAAGCTTCGCGTCGCGCATGAGCTTCTCGACGGGGTACTCGCGCGTGTAGCCGTAGCCGCCGAAGACCTGCACCGCGTCGGTGGTGACCTCCATCGCGGAGTCGGCGCCGAAGGTCTTCGCGTAGGCGCTCACCACCGAGTCGAGCTGGCCCTTGTCGACCTGCATCGCGGCCTTGTGGCAGAGCAGCCGCGTGGCCTCGTGCTTGATCGCCATGTCGGCCAGCATGATCTGAATCGCCTGGTGCTGGCCGATGGGCACGCCGAAGGTCTTGCGCTCCTTCGCGTAGGCCACCGACTCTTCGAGGGCGCGGCGGATCACGCCCGCGGCGCCCGCGGCGATCCACGGGCGCGAGCGGTCGAAGGTCTTCATCGCGACGTAGAACCCTTTGCCCTCCGCCCCGACGATGGCGCTCTTGGGCACGCGCACCTCCTCGAGGATGATGTCGCCCGTCTGCGAGCAGCGCTGGCCGAGCTTGTGCTCCTTCTTGCCGATCTTGACGCCGGGCGCGTCGGCGTCGACGACGAAGCACGTGATGCCCTTGTGCTTCAGCGCGCGGTCTCTCGTGGCGAACACGGTGAACCACCGCGCGTAGGCCGAGTTGGTGATCCAGCGCTTCTGGCCCGTGATCACGTACTCGTCGCCGTGCTGCTCGTAGCGCGTGGTCATGCCCGCCACGTCGCTGCCCGCGTCGGGCTCGGAGCACGCGTAGGCCGCGAACACCGGCTCGTTCACGAGCATCGTGAGGTACTTCGACTTCTGCTCGTCGGAGCCCGCGATGATGAGCGGCATCGACCCGAGCTGGTTGGCCGCGAGGGTGGTGTTGACCCCGAGGCAGCCGTACGCGATCTCTTCGTCGAGCAGGCAGTGGTCGAGGCACCCGAGCCCGAGCCCGCCGTACTCCGTGGGGATCTCGACGTTGGCCAGGCCGAGCGCGTGCGCCTCCGCGAAGAGCTCGAGCGGGAACTGCTCGTTCTCGTCGAGCGCGGGGGCCGCGGGGATCACGCGCTCACGCGTGAAGCGGCGGGCCATGTCGACGAGTGCCTTCTGTTCTTCGGTGAGATCGAAGCTGTACATCCGCGCCTCCGTTCGAGTAGTGCGTGCCGCTGCTGGTATCACAGACGCCACACGAGCGGAACCGACGGAATCTCTCAGGGCCTTTGTGCTGTTTCTCCCGCTGATGCGAACGTTCTTCGCCGCGTGCGGGCTCGCCGCGTGCGCCGCTCGCCCGCGGGGGCTGCCACCCTCTTCTGCCCAGCGCTTCGACGTCGAAGCCCCGGTGCTCATGGCCCCCGTCGACGCGCTCGCCGCGGCCGCCGACGTGCTCGCGTGGGCGCCCCTCTCCGATGGCGCTCGCGCGACGCTCCGCGCCGATGGCGCCCTCACGCTCGACCTCGACGATCACCCCGTCGCGCGGGTGACGGTGCAGCGCCCCGATCGGTGTGCGCTCACGCCGTGGGGCGCGCGGGCCGTCGCGTTCTGCGCCGATGATGGCGTCGAGGCCTCGACCCTGGGGGCGTCCATTCCGCGGCTCGTCGTGCTGCGCGCCGACGCGGCGCAGTGGGTGGCCTCGCGCGACGGCCGCACCCTCACCCGTCGCGGCGCGTGCGACCCCGCCGACGCCGACGCCTCGGTGATGGTCGCGTGCTCGCTGGAGCCCGACGGGCGGTGGCGCGCGTGGCGCACCGACGCGCCGGGCGCGCTCCTCGACCGCCACGGCGCGTACGCCCTCGTGATGCGGTGCGCGCGCGGCGCTCCGTGCGACCTGTGGCTCTTCGACATCGACCTCGCCCGCTGGCGCTCCGTGCTGCTCCCCGACCCCGCGGCGCGGTGGGTGCGCGCGGGCTTCGACGCGGATGGTCGGCTCGTGGGCGTCGTGCACACGGGCGCCCGCGATGCCGTCGGGTGGTTCGTGCGCGGATCGCCGGAGGCCTCGTTGCGCGCGCTGCGCCTGCCCGCGCCCGTCGACGACTGTGCCACCGACGGGCCCGACCGCGCCGTTTTTCTGCGCGGCGGCGAGGCTTGGGTCACCGACGACGGGGGGCTCTCCCTGCGGCCCCTGCGCGGGTGGCGCGACCGCGAGGCCGCGCCGCGGGGCGCCGCGCCCGAGCGCGTGGGGACGCGCGCCGCGTGCTCCGCAGGGGTGTGTGCGATCGCGCGAACCTTCGAAGCGCGACTGCCGCGCAGGGGAGCGGGCGTTCCGTAGAAAATTCCTTCGAAGCGGCGAAGCGTTGGGGGCGCGCGGGCGCATCCGATTGTGGCCGACGCCCCGCTTCTGGTAGTGACGTTCGGGCGCCTCGCGACGACGCGCCAGAACTCCCCGCTGCGTCACCAACTGCGCGCCGGGTGCACACCTCAAGAACAGCGGGATTTGTGGATGCCACGCCCGATGTTCGATACCCTACGGATCCCGTGACCGCGGTCCCCTGTCCATTCTGCGGATCCGAGCACACCGCGGGCACCTACGTGTGCCCGGTGACGAACCGGCGCCTGCAGGGGCTGCTCCCGGTCAACACCATCGTCGACGGCAAGTATCGCATCGACGGCATCATCGGCGTCGGCGGCATGGGCGTGGTGTACCGCGCCGAGCACACCAAGATCGCTCGGCAGGTGGCGCTCAAGATGCTACTGCCCGAGTACATCGTGTACCCCGACCTCGTGGCGCGCGTCGAGCGCGAGGCGCGCACCGCGGGGCAGATCGAGCACCCCAACGTGGTGTCGATCGTCGACCTCGGGAGCACCGACGATCAGGGCCCCTACATCGCGATGGAGCTCCTGCGCGGCCAGGAGCTCGCGACCACGGTCGAGAAGGCCGGCGGCAGGCTCGACGCCGCCGAGGCCGTCGACATCATGCGCCAGGTGCTCGCTGGCCTCGAGGCCGCGCACAAGCGCGGGGTGATTCACCGCGACCTCAAGCCCGAGAACATCTTTCTCATGCAGCAAGAAGACGGCGTGCGCGTCGTCAAGGTGCTCGACTTCGGCATCTCGAAGCTGCGCGACGAGAGCCAGCTCAGCTCGCTCACGCGCACGGGCACCGTCATGGGCACGCCGCAGTTCATGGCCCCCGAGCAGGCCGCGGGCGCGCGCGATCAAGACGTTCGCATCGACCTCTACGCCGCCGGCGCGGTGCTCTACGCCGTGCTCTGCAACGGGCTCCCCTACGAGGCCGAGAACTACAACCTTCTCATCAACGAGATTCTCAACAAGGCCCCGATCCCGATCTTGTCGCGCAACGCCACGCTCGACACGCGCCTCGCGTCGATCGTGATGAAGTCGATCGCCAAGAAGCCCGAGCAGCGCTTTCAGACCGCGCGCTCGATGAGCGAGGCGCTCACGCACTGGCACGATAACCGTAACGCGCCGGCGCCTCCTTCGCGCGTGGCCACCGCGCCGATGCCCGCCGTACGTTCGCGTAAGAGCTCCGACGGCGTGGTGCCCGTGTCGCCGCGGCGCGACGGTCGCTTCGGCCCCGGCGCGCGCGAGCTCGGCCGCGGCGACGGCTCGCAGGCGATGGCGTACGCGCCGCACGCCCTCACAGACTTCGACGAAGACCTCTCGCCCGACGACCCCAACTTCGTCGACCGCAACGAGGCCACCATCGTGGTGCCTACGGTGCTCCCCGAAGGGGTCTCGCTCGACGACGTGCCCGAGGTCGACGCCGAGGTCGACGACGACGCCCCGCTGCAGCCGCGCTCGTCGCGCCCGTCGTCGCCGCGCGCCGCGGGCTCCGAGCGGCCGTCGGTCTCGGCCCTCATCGAATCGCCCCTCGACGCGCCGCCGCTGGTCATTCCGCAGAAGCCCAAGCCCCCGCCCTCCGACGCCGCGTGGGAGAAGCTGCGCACCGACCACCCGTCGTCGCCGCCGGCCGACCTGCTCCTCGACGAGTCGACGCACGCCTCGCGGCCGCGCGTGTGGCCCTACGTGCTGCTCTTTCTCCTGGTGAGCGCCGCCGGGGCTGCCATCGCCATTCACCGCTACGCACCGCACCTGTGGGAGCAGCTCTCGCAGCGCGTCGGGCTCAGCCACGCGCCCGTCGCCACCATCGACCCGCCGCTCGTGCGTCCCGCCGACCCGCCGCCCGCCGCCTCCGCGGCGCTCAATGCTTCGCCGGTCGATGCGAGCGTCGCGGCCGTCGTCGACGCTCCGTCTGCGCCCGCGAGCGACGTCGTCACCGATGCGCCGACCGCCGACGCGGGCGCGCGCGACGGCGAGGCCAGCGCCCCGACGCCCCGTCGGCGTCACCGATCGCGCTGAGCGCCCCATAGAGGGTGTTGACGTGTAATTCCCCGGGGCTTGCGGCAGATCCACGTCGTCGGCCATCGTCACGCCACCTTGCGATACCGCGGGGTATCGCTGCGGTGACGTTCCTTGTCCGACTCGCGGCTCTTTGCAATCCCCGCGGTTTACACGTC
>CANMAT010000286.1 GCA_947494865.1 Deltaproteobacteria bacterium | reverse complement strand
GTGGATCCTGCGTGGCGCCGCGATCGCGAGCATGCTCGCGACCTACAACTGCGGCCGTCGCAACAACAACAGCAACAACGACAACAACGCCAACAAGCCCCCGGAGCAGCCCGCCGTGCAGGCCCCCGTGGTGCAGCAGCCCCCCATGGCGCAGCCCCCCATGCAGCAGCCCCCCATGCAGCAGCCGGGCGTCGCGCAGAACGGCATGGCCCCCATGCAGCCCATGCAGCCCACGGCCCCCGGGGGTGACTTCATCACCTCGCAGCTCCAGATGCGCCAGCAGCAGTTCGCCGCGGGCATGAACCCCGTGATGCCCGTCGCGCGCGGCACCCTCGCCACGAGCGCCAAGCAGAACTACTCGGTGCCCCTGCAAGCGGGCCACTGTTACAAGATCATCGGTGTGGGCGGCGTCGGAGTGACCGACCTCGACCTCGCGCTCTTCGATCCGGCCAACACCCAGGCCGATCAAGACATCGCCACCGACAACTTTCCGGTAATCGGCCTGCAGCGCCCGCTGTGCCCCACGGTGGCCGGGCAGTATCGCCTCGAGGTCACCATGTACACGGGCCAGGGCGAGTACGGCGTGCAGGTGTTCGGCAACTGATTCGTCGTCGAGGGGGCGCCGCGCGAACCATCGCCGCGGCGCCTCATCGAAGCAAAAACGCCCGCTACGAAGAAGCCGCGCGATCTCTCGCCGGTTCTCCGGAGCGGGCGTTCTGCTGTGTGAAGGGTCAGTGCGCGGCGGCCGCGTCGGTCGCCTCGGGGGCGGCCGCCGGGGTCGGCGCAGCGGGGGCCTCGGGCGTCGCAGGCGCAGCCGCCGCGTCGGCGGCCACCGCGGGCGTCGGCGCGGCGTCAACGACGGCAGCGTCGGAGGCGCCGCCGTCACGGCCCGTGGCTGCGCTGGAGGCCGCCGCGCCGCGCGCGAGCGAGTCGCGGCCCGAGGTGCTCGTGTAGGCCAGCGAGGCCGACGTAAGCATGAAGAGCGTGGCGCACACCGCCGTGGCCTTGGCGAGGAAGCCGCCGGCGCCGCGGCCGCCGAAGACGGTCTGCGAGGCCGCGCCCGAGAGCACGCCCATGCCGCCTGCGCGCCCCGATTGGAGCAGCACGACGCCGACAAGGAACAGGCAAACGAACACGTGAACGATCGTGAGAAACGTGGTCATGACAGCTCTCGGAGGGCCCCTTAACCGGCGGCCTGGATGATGCGCGCGAAGCCCGCTGCGTCGAGGGAGGCGCCCCCGACCAGCACGCCGTCGACGTCGGGCTGGGCGAGGAGCTCGGCGGCGTTGTCGGGCTTGACGCTGCCACCATAGAGAATACGAACCGTGTCGGCCACCTCGCCGTAGCGGTCGCGGATGCGGTCGCGCAAGAAGGCGTGCGCGCTCTGGGCGTCCGACGACTTCGCCGTGCGCCCCGTGCCGATCGCCCACACGGGCTCGTAGGCGAGCACCAAACCCGTGAGGAGGGCCGTCGCTTCCTGCGCGTCGAGCGAGGCCGTCATCGCGTCGAGCTGCCGGCGCAGCACGTCGTAGGTGACGCCGCCCTCGCGCTCGGCGAGCGTCTCGCCGAGGCACGCGATGGGCGCGAGGCCGTGCTTGCGCAGCGCGAAGAGCTTCTTCTGCACCGCGGCGTCGGTCTCGCCGAAGAGCTGGCGCCGCTCCGAGTGGCCCACGAGGCTCCACGCGCAGCCTACGTCTTTGAGCATCGGCGCCGAGATTTCGCCCGTGAACGCGCCCTGATCTTCGCAGTGCACGTTCTGCCCGGCCACGGCGACGCGCGTGCCCACAAGGGCCTGCGCCACCGCCTGGAGGGCGGTAAACACCGGCGCCACGACCACCTCGGTGCGCGGCCCGACGCGGCTCGTATCCGCCACCGCGCGCGCGAGCGCGACCGACTCGGACACGGTGCGGTGCATCTTCCAGTTGCCCGCGATGAGGGGCTTGCGCGAAGGGTTCACGCGCGGAGCGCCTCGACGCCAGGGAGCTTGCGGCCCTCGATGAGCTCGAGGCTCGCGCCGCCGCCCGTCGACACGTGCGAGAAGCGATCGGCGAGGCCCGCCTGGTGCACCGCCGCGACCGAGTCGCCGCCGCCCACCACCGAGAACGCCGCGGCCTCGGCGATGGCCCGCGCGACGCCGATGGTTCCCGCCGCGAAGGGCGCCTTCTCGAAGAGGCCCATGGGGCCGTTCCAGAAGATGCTCTTGGCGCCGAGGAGCTTGTCGCGGAAGGCCGCCACCGAGGCGGGCCCGATGTCGAGCGCCATGCCGTTTACGCCCACCGCGTCGAGGCCGACGACCTCGCCCGCGGTCGCGTCGAGGCTCGTCGCAACCACGAGGTCGCTCGGCAGCACGAGCTGAACGCGCCTCTCTCTCGCGCGGTCGACGAGGGTGCGCGCGAGCGGGAGCTTGTCGGTCTCGACGAGCGACTTGCCCAGGTCGCGCCCGAGCGCGGCCAGGAAGGTGTTGGCCATCGCGCCGCCGATGAGCAGCGCGTCGACCTTGCTCATGAGGGCCTCGATGACGGCGATCTTGTCGCTCACCTTGGCGCCGCCGAGCACGGCCACGTAGGGGTGCTTCGGGTCGTTCACCAGGGCGCCGAGGGCCTTGAGCTCCTTCAGGAGAAGAAAGCCCGCGCCGCGCGCGGCCACCATGCGGGGCAGCGCGTCGACGCTCGCGTGGGCGCGGTGCACGGCGCCGAACGCGTCGTCGACGTACACGTCGCAGAGCTGCGCGAGCTCGGCCGCGAAGGTGGCGTCGTTGGCCTCCTCGCCCGCGTGGAAGCGGAGATTTTCGAGCAGCGCCACGCGGCCGTCGCGCAGGTCGTTGACCACCTTGCGCGCGCCGTCGCCGACGCACTCGTCGGTGAGCATCACGTCCATCGACAGGAGCTCCGCCAGGCGCTCGCCCGCAGGCGCCAGCGTGTACTTCATGTCGCGGCCCTTCTTGGGCCGGCCGAGGTGCGACGCGAGCACCACGCGCGCGCCCTTGTCGAGCAGGTGCTTGATGGTGGGCAGCGCCTCGCGCACGCGCGTGTCGTCGCTCACCTTGCCGTCGGGCGTGAGGGGCACGTTAAAATCGACGCGCACGAACACCCGCCGCGAGGCGACGTCGAGCTGATCGACCGACGTGATCTTGTCGAGAATGGCGCTCATCTCAGCCCTCGCGCGAGGCCATGTGCTTCATCACATCGAGCATGCGCACCGAGAAGCCCCACTCGTTGTCGTACCAGCTGCTCACGGACACGTAGTCGCCGTCGATCACCTGCGTGAGGGCCGAGTCGACGGTGCTCGACGCCGGGTTGCCCACGTAGTCGATCGACACGAGGGGCTCCGCCGACACGTCGAGCACGCCCTTGAGCGCCCCGTCGGCGGCCGCGCGGAGAACGGCGTTCACCTCGTCCTTTGTGGTCTTCTTGGCCACGACGGCGTTGAGAATGACCATCGAGACGTCGGCCGTGGGCACGCGCACCGCGAAGCCGTCGAGCTTGCCCTTGAGCGCCGGGAGCACCAGGCCCACCGCGCGGGCGGCCCCCGTGCTCGTGGGGATCATGCTCATGGCCGCCGAGCGGGCGCGGCGCAGGTCTTTGTGCGGGAAATCGAGGATCACCTGGTCGTTGGTGTAGCTGTGCACCGTGGTCATCTGCCCCTTCACGATGCCGAAGCTGTCGTGGAGGACCTTCGCCATGGGGGCGAGGCAGTTGGTGGTGCACGACGCGTTGGACACGATGCGATGCTTCGCGGGGTCGTAGTCGTGGTGGTTCACCCCGAACACGAGGGTGAAGATCTCGGTGTCGTTCTCGCCCTTCGTGGGGGCGCTGAGCAGCACGCGCTTCGCGCCCGCCTCGAGGTGCTTGCCGCAGCCCGCCGCGTCGGTGAACTTGCCCGTGCACTCGAGCACCACGTCGACGTCGAGCGCCTTCCACGGGAGCTTCGTCGGGTCTTTCTCGGCGTAGATCTTGATCTCGTCGCCGTTGACCGAGATGCCGCCCTCGATGAGCTTCACGTCGGCGTCGAAGCGGCCGTGCACCGAGTCGTGCTTGAGCAGGTGCGCGAGCGTCTTGGCGTCGGTGAGGTCGTTGATGGCTACGATGTCGAGGTCTTTCGCGCCGCTCTTGACGAGCGCGCGAAGCACGCAGCGACCGATGCGTCCGAACCCGTTGATTGCGATCTTGCGAGCCATCGTTTATCTCCTCAGGCCAATGCGCCAATGCCCCTGGATCGGGCGTTTCGGGGGGCGGACCCTACGTCCACCCGCCTCGAAAGGCAACGGGCTGCCATAGAGAGCAGTCAGGGCCCGCTGGCAAGGGCCACCGTGACGAACCCGGTGCCTCCCACGAGGGCGCCCGCGCTCCAGGCTCCGGCCACGAGGCGCGCGTGCATCACCCGCCCGGCGCCATCGAGAAACGCCGTCTCCGCGGTCGCGCCGGGGGCCCCGGGCGCCACCGCGGGGACGCCCGTGATGCCCGCGGCGACGCGCGCCGGGGTCGCCCACGCGCCGCTCGCATAGAGGGCCGCGTAGAGGTTTCCGTCGGTTCCGCGAAAGGCGAGGGCGGCCTGGGCGTCGCCGACGCGGGCGAGCGACACCCGCGCGGTCGAGATGCACATCGGCACGTCGGCGGGCGCCGACCACGCCCCGCCCGCGCGGAGCGACGCGCGGAGCTGTCCGCCGGGCGCGCTCCACACGGCGAGGGCGGTGGTGCTCGTGAGGTTCACGGCTGCGGGAGACACGTTCGCATCGAAGCCCGCGGCGGCCTCGATGCGCTGGTCGCCGCCCCACGCGCCGCCCGCGCGCGACCGCGCGTAGAGCTCGTTGGCGAGGCCGCGCGAGAACACCATGAGGGGGTTGTCTCCGTCGGCCGCGAGCGCCGCCGCGCGCGCCCCCGACGCGCCCGTCGCCTCGGCGGGAGGCGCCCACGTCGCGCCGTCGTACGCGGCAAAATACTGATTAAAATCAAAGCCATGGAACACCGCCCACACGCCCGCGGGCGAGGCCGCGAGGGCGGGCTGGGCCTGCGTGGTCACCGTGGGCCCGATGTCGGCGAAGGGCGCCCACACGCCCGCGCGCCACACGGTGTACCGCAGCCGGTTGTCGGTCACGTCGCCGAGCGCGGTGCGGCGCACGAGCCCGACGGCCTCGCCGGCGCGCGTGACGGCCACCGACACGCCCTCGACGGTGCGCTCCGCGAGCGACGCGGTGCTCCACACGCGCGCCGCGGCGTCGAACGATCCCGCGAGCACGCTCGCGCTGCCCCCGGCGAGCACCACGAGGGCGGGGCACACGCGGCACGCGCCGCCGCAGTCGACGCCCGTCTCCGCGCCGTTGCGCACGCCGTCGGCGCACGAGGCGAGCTGGCACCGGCCCGCCGCGCAGACGCCCGAGGCGCAGTCGCTCCCGCTCACGCAGTCGACGCACGCGCCCGCGCCGTTGCAGAGCATCGCGCCGGCGCCGCAGCCGCGCCCCACGGGCGTCGGCGGGTTGCTCGCGACGCCCGACGCGCACACGTCGAGCGTGCAGGCGTTTCCATCGACCGGGAGGTCGCCGTCGTCGGGGAGCTGCGCGACGCCCCCGGCCCCGTCGCACGCCGCGCGGCGGCAGTCACGGGCCGTCTGCGCGGCGAGCGCGACGCCCGACGCCGTGTTCGCGGAGCCGCACACGCCGCCGATGCAGGTGCGTCGGCGGCACTCGCTGTCGACGCCCGGGCACGCGGCGCCGCAAGCCCCGCAGTGCGCGACGCTGGTCTGCGTGTTGACGCACGCGCCGGAGCACAGCGCCAGCGCGCCGCAGCCGTTGTCGGCGGGCGCCGCGTCGATGGGCACATCGCGCGCGTCGGGCGCGTCGAGCGCATCAGGCACATCGCG
>CANMAT010000285.1 GCA_947494865.1 Deltaproteobacteria bacterium | reverse complement strand
GGCAACCCCTCGCGGGTGAGGGCGTCGCGGTGGCGCTCCATGGGGTGGCCGCGCGGCGAGTGCGAGGCCGAGCGGTAGTCCCACGTGACCGCCGCCTCGGGGGTGAGGGGCGCGAGGGCCACGGGGGCTTCGTCGCCGTCGGCGTCTAGGGGGAGGCCCAGGCGCGCGGCCACGCCGTGAACGGCCCACAGGGCCTCGCGGCGGTCGCCCACGAGGCTGCCGAAGGCGCCTGCCTCGGCGAGCAGCACGAGCGCGCGCTTGGGGAGCCTCGCCGTGCGCGCGAAGTGCTCCACCGAGCGGTACGGCGGCGACGGGTCGAAGCGGCGCAGGCCCGACACGTAGCGCACCCCCATGCGCACCGCGAGGGTGCCGTCGGGGGAGCGCTCGAGGGAGCACGTCCACCCGCTGTGGTTCACGTCGATGGGGAGCGCCGCGACCCCGTGCCGGCGCGCGTCTTCGAGGAGGGTTGAGGGCGCGTAGAAGCCCATGGGCTGCGCGTCGAGCAGGGCGCACACGTACGCCGCGGGGTGGTGCCGCTTGAGCCAGGCGGTCACGTACGCGATGAGGGCGAACGACGCCGCGTGGCTCTCGGGGAAGCCGTACTCGCCGAAGCCCAGCACCTGCTGAAACACCCGCTCGGCGAAGTCGCGCGCGATGCCTTTGGCCACCATGCGCGGGATCATCCGGTCGCGGTGCTGCTCGATGCGCCCCGACGAGCGCCACGCGCCCATGTCCTTGCGCAGCTGGTCGGCCTCGCCCGCGGTGTAGTCCGCGGCCACCATGGCGAGGCGCATCACCTGCTCTTGAAAGATGGGCACGCCGAGGGTCTTCGCGAGCACCTTCTCCACGTCGGGGTGCGGGTACTCGACGGGCTCCTTGCCCTCTCGCCGTCGGAGGTACGGGTGCACCATGCCGCCCTGGATGGGCCCCGGGCGCACGATGGCCACCTGGATCACCAGGTCGTAGAAGGCCGCGGGCTTGAGGCGCGGCAGCATGCTCATCTGCGCGCGGCTCTCGATCTGAAAGGTGCCCACGGTGTCGGCCTGCGCGATCATCGCGTAGGTGGCGGGGTCGTCGCGGGGCACGGTGGCCATCTCGAGGTCGAGGCCCTCGTGCTCGCGCAAGAGGTCGAAGCAGCGGTGCACCGCCGTGAGCGCGCCGAGGCCCAAGAGGTCTACCTTGAAGAGCCCGAGGTCTTCGACGTCGTACTTGTCCCATTGGATCACCGTGCGACCGGGCATGGTGGCGGGCTCGACGGGCACCAGCGACGTGACGGCCTCGTGGCCCAGCAGAAACCCTCCCGGGTGAATGGAGAGGTGCCGCGGCATGTCGGCGAGCTGCCGCGTGAGGGCGAGCAGCATGCGGTACGCGCGCGCGCTCGGGTCGACGCCCGCGGCCGTGAGGGTGGCCTCGTCGAGGGAGGCGTCGTAGTGGCCCGCCTGACGGGCTACGCCGTCGAGCTCGGTCTGCGGTATGCCCAGCACCTTGCCCACGTCGCGCAGCGCCGAGCGCGCGCGGTAGCGAATCACGTTGGCCACCATGGCCGCGCGGTCGCGCCCGTACTTCTGATAAACGTGCTGAATGACCTCTTCGCGGCGGTCGTGCTCGATGTCGAGGTCGATGTCCGGGGGCTCGGCGCGCTCGCGGCTCAAGAAGCGTTCGAACAAGAGCCCCATGGCCGTAGGGTCGATGGCCGTGATGCCGAGGTAGTAACAGACCACGCTGTTGGCGGCGCTCCCGCGGCCCTGGCACACGATGCCCTGCGCGCGACAGAAATCTACGATCTCGCGCATGGTGAGAAAGTATCCGCCGTAGTCGAGCTCATCGATGAGGGTGAGCTCCTTCTCGATCTGGTCGCGCACGGTGACGGTGAGCCCCGCGGGGTGCCGGTGGTGGGCGCCCTCGTAGGTGAGCGCGCGGAGCCACCCCTGCGGCGTCGCGCCGTCGGGCACGCGCTCGGCGGGGTACCGGTAGCGAATGGCGTCGAGGGTGAACTCGCAGCGCGCGGCGACCTCGCGCGTGCGCGCCACGGCGAGCGGGTCGTCGGCGAAGCGGGCGTACATCTCCTCGGGCGAGAGCAGCGCGTGCTCGGCGTTGGCGGTGATGCGCCGCCCCGCCTCGACGAGCGTGCACCCGTGGCGAATGCAGCGCAGCACGTCGTGCAGGGGCTTGCGGTCGCGGTGGTGGTAGAGCACCTCGCTGGCGGCCACCACGGGGCTCTGCGCGCGCAGCGCGGCCTCGCGGAGCACGCGCTCGCGGGGCCGCTCGTCGCCGCGCAGGTGCCGCGCCGCGAGGGCGTAGAGGGCGTCGCCGAAGGCGTCGCGCAGCCGCGGGAGGAGGGCCGCGTCGGGGCACAGCGCCACGAGGCCGCGCGGGCGGGCGCACACCTCGTCGGGCGTCACGAGGCTCTCGCCCTTGGGCGAGCGGCCGCGGCCCACGGTGAGAAGCTGACAGAGCGCGCCCCAGCCCTCGCGGTCGCGCGCGAGCAGCACCACGCGGCCCGCGTCGGTGGTGACCTGCGCGCCCAGCAGGAGCTTCACCCCGAGCGCCTTCGCCTTCACGTGGGCGCGCACGGCGCCGTACACCCCGTCGCGGTCGGTGAGCGCCACCGCGGCGAGGCCCAGCGCGTGGGCCTGCTCGACGAGCGTGTCGGGCTGCGAGGCGCCGTCGAGAAAGCTGTACGCGCTCTTCACCCACAGGGGCGCGTAGCCCGCGACGGGGCCGCTCACGGGCCCCCACCCCCGCTGCCGCGCGCCCCGCCCCCGCGGAGCGAGGGCAGGGCTGTGCGTGTCGGACGCGCAGGCGTCGTACTGTGGGCCTGGTGGGCTGCCCTTGCGCTGCAAGGGCTACGCGCTGTTGTCTCCCCAGACGCTCCATGAGTTCGCGACGCTTCGCCTTCGTGGGCATCACCCGCGCGTTGGAGACGCTTCGCCTTCGCGGGCCGCACCCGTGCGTTGGAGCCCTTGCAGCGCAAGGGCAGCCGCGAGCCTCGACAGCCGACGCCCGCGCCCACAGCCCGCACAGCCATGCCCTCGCACCGCGGGGGCGGGGCGCGCGGCAGCGGGGGTGGGGGCACCGTGTGCGATGGATTTGCCCAAAGGCAAGACCATCCGCGTGGGAGAGGGACGGGGTGAGGGCGCCCCTCAGTCGACGATGCCATGGAGGAACCATCGCCCGCGCACGCGATCGAAGTAGACCCACCACAGGGCGCCGTCGCGCGCCTCGGCGTAGTAGTAGTCGCGCTCGACGGTGCGGGCCCACCACGCGCCGCGCACCCGCGAGGGCGCGGCCTTCGCCCACGGGTCGGCGTCGCGCGGTCCGTCGCGCGAGGTGTCGTTGTCGGCGTCGCCGCGCAGCCACGGGAGCAGCGCCGCGTCGGGCGTGATGGGGCTCAGCGCGCGCAGCTCGGCCGGCGACACCTCGCGCGGCGGCGTGAGCAGCCGGCGGATGAGCGGCACCGCGGCGGGCGCGCTGTCGCCGCTCGCCGCGGCGAGGGCGGGCACGGCGTCGAGGTCGAGCGCCTCCCACGCGAAGCTCGCCTCGGGCAGGTGGGCGTCGCGCAGCCGCGCGCGGGTGACCGACGCCGCGCCGAAGGCCGCCCGCACCCGCGCGACGGCGCGCGTGACGGCCGCCGGGTCGCGGGCGCGGTCGTGGGCGAAGAGGCTCATCTGCTCGCCGCGCAGGGCCGCGGGCTCGACGGTGACCTCGACCTCGCGCACGCGCGCCGTGAGGCCCCCTTCGGTGAGCCGCAGGCGCGTGAGGTCGACGAGGAGCGCCACGTCGCGCGTGGGGGCCGCGGGCTCGACGCGGTGCGCGACGCGCGCGCGGTCTTCGAGGGTGAGGTCGAGGCGCAGCGCGCACGCCGCCTCGCCGCGCGACGCGAGCTGGCCCACGAGCAGCAGCAGGGCGCCGCGCACGGCGAAGAGGAGCCGCGCGAGGTCGTCGTCGGGGGGCTCGACCTCGATCACCGTGCGCGCGGGCTCGCGGGGAACATCGGGCTGCACGGGGAGGGTGGGCTCGCGCTCGGCCCACGCGCGCAGCGCGGCCACCTCGGGGCCGAAGCGGTGGCGCACCGTCTCGACGGGGAGCGCCCACAGGGCCGCGAGGGTGGTGAGCCCCAGGGCGTCGAGCGCGGCGAGCGCGCGCGCCGAGAGCCCCAGCGCCGCGAGGGGGACGGCCCCCGCGTGGGCGAGCTCCTCGTGGAGCGAGCGCGGCACCACCACGCCCCGCGCGCAGAGGGCCACGGCCCGCACCGTGCGGCGGTCGAAGCCCACGCACACCGAGGCGCTGAAGCCCTGCGCGGCCACGGCGCGGCGCGCGGCGAGGGCCCACGCGCGCACGTCGCGGTGGAGCCGCCCCATGCCCGACGCGTCGACGAGGAACACCCCCGGCGCGTCGTCGAGCTCGACGCGCGGCGAGAGCGCCCGCAGCGCCTCAACGATGGCGCGCGCCGCCTCGCCCACGCGGGCCGCGGGCACCACCGCGGTGCGCAGCGCGGGCACGAGGCTGCGCGCGACGCCGTGGCGCACGCCGGGGTGCAGCCCCTGGCGCAGGGCGTGGGCGTTGAGCACCGCGAGGGGCGCGTCGGGGCGGTCTTCGGCGACGAGGGCCACGGGGACGCCGCGCCACGCGGGGCGGTCGCGCAAGAGCACCTGGAGCCCGAGGTCGGGCGCGCACACGCAGGCCACGCGGGCGGTCACCGCAGCACCTCCCACGGGGGGAGGTGGAGGGTGCCCTCGACGCGGCGCGCGAGGTCGCAGCGGTCGCGCAGCACCGACGGGGTGAGCACGTAGCGGCCCGGCTCGCGGCGCCGCGCGGGCTCGACGCGCAGGGCCACGAGGGCGCCCGCGGAGGGGGCCTCGGCGGGCTGCGCGGTGAGCAGCACGATGCGGGCGCTGTGGTGGCGCGCGAGGCCGCCGAGGCGCACCACCCACGACTCGCCGCGGGGAGCACCGCCCGTGAGGTCGAGCACCGCGAGGCCGAAGCCGCCGGAGCGCACGAGGAGCTCGCCCGCGCGCGCCACGGCGCCCGCGTCGCGGGGAACGTGCACGACCACCAGGGCGTCGAGGCGCACGCCCGCGTCGGCGAGGTCGGGCGGAAACAGCCCCGCCCCCTCGGGCTGCACCCACGCGCAGGCCTCGCCGCGGCGCTGCGCGTCGAGCACGAACTGAACCGCCAGCGTGAGGCGCCCCCGCGGCGCCGCCGCGCTCACCTCGACCACGCGCCCCGGCGGAACGAGCGCCGCCAGCGCGCCCCGCGCCTCGCGCGCCTCACGGGCAAGTGTCTCTCCAAGGATCCGCTGCACCCCTCGAAGAGAGCACTGAACACATGTTCATTGTCAAGCTGCCAATGGGCAACTGTGCGAGGGCTGTGTCGGGTGCGAGGCTTCGCGACGCGCGTGTCGAACGACAGGTGCGTTGCGCGATTGGCAAGCGTGTAGACTGCGGGGCGTATGAGCGCGAGGCTGTGCAGGGTGTGGCTCGTGGGCGTGTGCGTGTTGGGCTGCGAGCGCCGCGGCGGTGACTCGCAGGAGCAGCCCGTGGTGCAGCAGCCCACGTGGCCCGCGCCGGTGCAGGTGCAGCCCGGCGTGGTGCAGCAGCCCATGATGCCGCAGCAGCCCGCGGCGGCGTCGCTCGAGCAGCGGGTGGTGTGGGCCGAGCAGCGCATCGCGCGCCTCGAGCAGCAGACGGTGGCGCTGTCGCAAGAGAGCCAGACTCAGCGCCAGCAGCTCGCGCAGACGCAGATGGAGCTCGCGCAGACGCAGGCGCAGGTGCGGGCGATGCAGAACCAGGCCCGCTCGGCGCAGCGCACGGTGCGGGGCATGATGCAGAACAACGGACAGGAGTGACCCCATGAGCGAT
>CANMAT010000284.1 GCA_947494865.1 Deltaproteobacteria bacterium | reverse complement strand
TAGAGCCGCGCGGCGTAGGCGTCGCGCTGGCGGGCGACCCGATCGAGCGCCGCGCGGAGCCTCACGGCGCGCGGGGTGTAGAGCTCGCCCGCGCGGAGGCGCTCGACCTCGGCGGCGTGCGCGGCGAAGAGCGCGTCGAGGCCGTCGGGCCCTGCGGCGCGCAGCGAGGCGATGGCCGCGTCGGCGGCGGCCGCGTCGTCGGAGAGCGCGCGGGTGGCGAGGGCGATGAGCGTGGGCGACGCGACGGGGGGCGCCTGCAGCGGGGCGAGGGAGGTGTTGGCGCGCGCGCTCGCGCATCCGAGAGAGATCACGAAGAGAGCGAGGAGCGTCGAACGCATCGGCGGTGCCTCCACGAAGGGGAGGCATTGTACGCGCGAAGGGGGCTCCGTGGCCTCGCGCGACCGCTCGCTCAGAGCGGAACGTCGGTGCGCTGCAGGATCTCGTGGATGACCCGGGCGGCGTCGTCGCGGCGGGCGTCGCCCGTCCACGCGCCGGCGCCGAGGTCGACGCCCGCGAGGCGGATGCGGTGGGCGAGCACGGGCACCGCGAGCTCGGACACGTCGTCGGGGATCACGTAGGACCGCCCCCGCACGATGGCCCGCGCGCGCGCGGCCTTGAGGAAGGCGAGCGCCCCGCGCGTCGAGACGCCCTGCGCGATGCCGTCGTGGGAGCGCGTGGTCTGCACGATGGCGTACGCGTAGTCGATGACGGAGGCGTCGACGGTGACGGCGTCGACCTCGCGCTGCGCCTCGACGAGCTGCGCCAGCGTGACCGCCGACTCGATGGTGTCGACGGGCTCGGCGCCGCCGCGCGTGGCCAGGATGCGCTTCTCGACCTCGGGCGCGGGGTACCCCACCGCGGTGCGGAGCAGAAAGCGATCGAGCTGCGAGTCGGGCAGGGGGTAGGTGCCCGCCATGTCGTCGGGGTTCTGCGTGGCGATCACCGCGAAGGGCTCTTCGAGCACGTGCGTGACGCCGTCGATGGACACCTGGCGCTCGCTCATCACCTCGAGGAGGGCGCTCTGCGTCTTCGGGGTGGCGCGGTTGATCTCGTCGGCGACCAGAACGTGCGTAAAAACAGGCCCCGGGCGAAACTCGAAGCGCCGCTCGGCGGAGTTGTACACGTTGACCCCGAGCAGCTCCGACGGCATGAGGTCGCTCGTGCACTGCACGCGGCGAAAGTCGGTGCCGAGGGCGCGCGCGAGGGCCCGGGCGAGGGTGGTCTTGCCGACGCCGGGCACGTCTTCGATGAGCAGGTGACCGCGCGCCAGCAGGGTGACCACCGCGCGCTCGACCACGTCGGGCTTGCCCGTGAGCACCGCCTCGACCGCCTTCGCGAGCTTCTGCGCGACCTCGAAGGCCAGCGCCGACACCGTCTCGGGTTGCTTCACACGGGGGCCATCAGCCATCGACTTTTTGTTCCCTACACCCGCCACACGGGGGCCCTTGCTCTATCAGGCTTCACGCACCGAGGCTAGGCCGATCCGGGGGCCCGCGAGCGCCGCGCGGGCGCCGGCGTACGCGGTCGCGCGCGGGGCAACGTCACCTGCAACTGCACCCCCCCTTCGGGGGCTGCGTCGGCCAACGCCGAGCCGCCGTGGAGCTCGATCACCCTGCGCGCGACGCCCAGCGCGAGGCCGAGCCCCGCGGGGGCGCGCGCGCCCGACTGCGGGAGGTCGAAGGGCGCGAAGAGCTGCGTGAGCATCTCGCGCGTGGGCGTGCTCCCGGCGCCCGTGATGGTGAGCGACCACGCGTGCTCGTCGACCGCGCGCACGCGCAGCGTGACGGCCGCCGAGGGCCCCGTGAGGGCCGCGGCGCCCTTGCGCAGGAGGGCGTAGGCGATCATGGCCCCGAGGTGGTGCGAGAGCCGCTCGCGGTCGACCATGGCCTCGAGGTCGAGGTCGCCGTCGACGGGAAGGCGCACGTCGTCGGGCACCACGCCCGCGGCGCGCTCGAGGGCCGCCTTGCGCGCGTCGGCGAGGAGCGTACCGACGGCGACGCGGGCGCGGGTGACGGTCATGCGACCGGCGTCGAGGCGCGCGGCGTCGAGGAGATCATCGACGAGGCGCAGGAGGTCTCTCCCGCCGCGGGTGAGGGCCTCGAGGCTCTCGCGCTGGCCCTCGGAGACCTCGCCGTCGACGCCCGAGAGCAAGAGCCCCGCGAAGCCGAGCACCGAGTTGAGGGGGCCGCGCAGGTCGTGGCTCACGCCTGCCAGCACGAACGAGCGGAGCCGCGCGGCCTCGGCGCGGGCGTTCACGGCGCGGCGCTGGTCGCGGGCCACGGTGGCGAGCGTCTCGGTCACGCGGTCGAGGAGGTTCGAGATGGCGCGCACCTCGGGGAGCGACACCGCGTCGAACGAGAGGGTGAAGGTCACCCCGTCGAGGTTGGCCCGGCCCGACGTCGAGAGGTGCTGCAGGCCCACGGTCTCGACGCGCCGCTTCGCCCGCGTGAGCTCCATCGCGGCGCGGCGCCCGATGCGCAGCCCGAGGGCCGCGCCCACGCACGCGAACACGATCCCCCCGAGGAGCGACTGCAGCGGCGAGGGCACCTCGACGGGCCCCGGCTCGACGAACGACACCTCGACGCCCGGCCGCACGCGCGCGCCCCCCGCGGCGAGCACGCGCGCGGCGGCGTCGCGCCCCTCGGGCCCTTCGCCCTGGAGCCTCCGCACGCCGAGGGCGAGCGAGAAGATGCGCGCGTTGAGGGCCTCCTCGTCGTGGGCCGTCGACGACACGTGGGCCGCCACGAGCAGCGCCGCGAGCAGGGCCGCGACGCCCGACGGAATGGCCACCGCGAGCGCGACGCGCAGCGTGAGGCGGTCGCCGAGGGCCGGCTGCGCGGGCTCACCCGTCGCGGGGAGCCCCTCGAAGAGCGGTCGCAGCGCGCGGCGCATGGCGGGGTAGAACACCAGCGAGCCCACCACCACGAAGGCCGCGCCCACCACGCCCGCCACGGCGCGCGCGTGGTCGTAGCCGAGCGCGAGCCACAGGAGCGCGCCCGCCAGCACGAGGCCCGCGGCGGCCGCGAGCAGCCACGCGCCGACGCGCGGCGCCGCGTGGAGGTGCGCCATCGAGGCGTCGTCGAGGGGCTCGGCGGGGGTGCGCGTCGCGCGTCGCACGAGCGCCACGTACCGCAGCGGGAGCGCGCCGACGGCCACCACGAGGAGCGCCGCCACCAGCGCCGTCGCGCGCAGCAGGGCCTCGCGCGCAGACTCCTCGCGGCCCAGAAACGCGGGCACCACGAGCGCATACAAGAGGGCCGTGCACACGGGCACCGCGAGGCACACGGCGGTCATGCGGGCGATCACCGCGCGGGCCTTCACGGGATCACCTCGAGCACCTCGCGCAGGGCCTTCTCCGACGCGCCCGGCAGGGGCGCGAGGCCCCGCGGAACGGTCGCCGTGAACACGCTCCCGGCGCCCACCTCGCTCTGCGCCGAGAGGCTCCCGCCGTGGAGCTCGACGAGCCCGAGGGTGATCGCGAGGCCGAGCCCCGCGCCCCGCGCCTCGGCGTTGCGCCCGCGCTCGAAGGGCTTGAAGAGCCGCTTGAGCTCCGAGGGCGGAATGCCCCGCCCGTTGTCGCGCACCGCCACCGCCACCCCGCGCTCGAGCGCCTCGGCGGTGACGTGCACCTCGCCGCCCGCGTGCTCGATGGCGTTCACCACGAGGTTCACCAGCGCGCGCCGCAGGGCCACGGGGTCGCCGTACACCTCGGCCGCTTCGGGGGCCGCGACGGTGAGCGTCACCGAGCGCGTGCGCGCCGTGCCTTGCGCCTCGGCCACCACCTCGCGCGCGAGGGCGGCGAGGTCCATCGGCTCGCGGCGGATCTCGAAGCGCCCGCTCGCCATGGCCGACAGATCAAGCACGTCGTCGACCATGCGCAGGAGGGCCGCGCCCGAGCGCGCGATCATCTGCACGTCGTCGCGCTGCGCAACCGTGAGGGGCCCGTCGACCTCTTGCAAGAGGAGCTCGGCGAAGCCCAGAATGGAGTTGAGCGGCGTGCGCAGCTCGTGGCGCAACGTGGTGATCAACGTCTCGCGGCGGCGCTCGTTCTCGTCGAGGCGGGCGAGGGCTTCTCGATGGAGCGACACCTCGTCGGCGAAGCGCCGCTGCAGCCGGTTGAAGGCCGTGACGAGCGAGGCCACCTCGTCGCGCGCCTGCACGGGCAGCGGCTCGAGCGCCTCGGCGGAGCCCTCGGCCATGCGCTGCGCCTTGCGCAGAATGGCCTTCAGATCGTTGGTGATGTCGCGCGCCACGATGAGGCTCACCACCACGGCGAGGGAGCCCATGAGCGCCAGCGCCACGAGGAGCTTGCCGAGCAGCAGCGCCACCGCGCCGCGCCGCGCCGCGGGTGAGGGGAGCGCCGTCGCCACCACGAGGGTCGCCGCGCCGCCGTCGCCCTGCGAGAGCGCTTCGAAGGCCACCGCGAGGCCTTCATCGACGAGCGCCACGGCGCCGTGCGACCCCCGTCGGCGCGTCACCGCGTCGAGCACCGCGGGCGGCGCCTCGGGCGCGAACGCGAGGGCGCGGCCGTCGGGCGCGAGGAGCGTCACCGTGCAGGCGAGGGTGCGCGAGATCTCCTGCGCGAGCTGAACGCGTCGCCGCAGGTCGAGGCGCTCCATGCGCGCCGCGGTCGACACGGCCAGGAGCGAGGCCCGCCGCTCGGCGCGGTCGCGCTGGGCCAGGAGGGTGAGCTCGGCGCCCGCCAGCGCGGCCCCGACGCCCGTGAGGCTCACCGCCGCCAGCGTTGCGAGGGTGATGCGCCGCATGAGGCTGTCCCTCCGGGCGTGCGGGCTTCGGGGCGGGGCGAGCGACATCGGGCGCGAGGGTACAGAAACCCGCCGAAGACACAATTTCACGGCGGTGCGCCGTGTGTATGATCGCGCCCAACATGCGCTTTCTGCTTCGACTCTGCTGCGCGACGGCGCTCCTGGCGGCCTGCACCGACAACAACCCCGCGCCCGCCGACGCCGCGGCGCCCCGCGACGCGACGCCCGACGCCGCGCTCGACGCGGCCCCCGACGCCGAGCCGCCGCCCCCGCGCATGTGCCGCGCGGGCGCCGGGTGGGACCGCGCCGCGATGATGCCCGCGTTTCGCGTCGACGCCGCGGGGTGGGGCCTCGACGCCCTCACCGGCAAGCGCCTCGCGACGGCCGACCTCGACAACGACGGCTACGCCGACCTCGTGGTGTGGAACGACGTGGTGAACGCGCGGAGCAACCTCGACGCGACCCCGCCGGTGGTGAACACCCGCGTGCTCATGAACCGCCCGCGCGAGGGCGGTGCGGGCCGTCGCTTCGTCGACAACACGCGCGCGTCGAACCTGCTCGCCATTCGCGGCGGAGGGTACGGGCGCATGGTGCAGAGCGTGGCCTTCGCCGATGTGGACAACGACGGCGACCTCGACGCGTACACCGGCACGCAGCCCACGCAGAACCCTACGGCGAGCCAGATGGCCGACCCCGGCGACCGCGGCACCATCATGCTCAACGACGGCAGCGGGGTGTTCTCGCTCGGCCCCGAGAGCGACGCGACGCCCACGCCCGAGTCCTTTCCCCAGACCATCGGCGCCGTGTTCGCCGACCAGAACCTCGACGGCCGCGTCGACCTCTTCGTGGGCTACCACGCGGATACCTTCGGGCTCCCCATCGGGCAGCAGTCGCAGCTCTTTCGCGGCGACGGTCGGGGCTCCTTCGCCGACGTGACCGACGTCGTGGGCCTCACGCTCAACACCACCAGCGCGTCGCTCCTCGCGGTGACCAACAACCGACCCCTCTACGGCCTGTCGGCCTGCGACGTGAACAACGACCGCCGCCCCGACATGATCGGCGCCGCGTACGGCCGTCAGTTCAACCTGCTCATGACCAGCGACGCCGAGG
>CANMAT010000283.1 GCA_947494865.1 Deltaproteobacteria bacterium | reverse complement strand
TCGTGGTGCCGCCCCACGCGCCGACCGCGAACTCGACGGCCCCTCGCCCGCCGCGGTTGTGCAGTTCTAGGCCGAGCTGCCGCTCGCCGCCGAAGTAGCGCGTGACCAGCGCCCAGTCGATCATCACGCTGGCCCCTGCGGCGACCGTCGTACAGTGTGGCGCTTGTGCGACTCAGCGCGGCGGCGCATCCCCGCGGCCACGCGCGAGCGCCCGCTCGATGACGGGCTCGGCGCGCGCGGCGGCGTAGCTGCCCGCGAGCATCGCGACGACGAAGAGCATCACGCTCGGCGCCGACGTGACCAGCGACGCGATGCCCGGCCCGGGGCAGAAGCCCCCGAGGCCCCAGCCCACGCCGAAGATCGCCGCGCCCACGAGGAGCCGCGCGTCGAGGTCGCGCCGCGTCGGCACCATGAAGCGCCCGCCCAACAGCGGCGAGGCGCGGCCCTTGATGAGCCGCCACGCGGTGGCGTGCACCACGATGGCGCTCGCCATCACGAAGATCAGCGAAGGGTCCCAAGCCCGAGAGAAGCTCAAGAAGCCGATGACCTTCTCGGGGCGCGTCATGCCCGCGAGCGCGAGGCCCGCGCCGAAGAGCACGCCCGAGACGAGCGCCACCGCGCCTTGCGCGCGAGACGATGCCGCGGCGCTCATCGCGTCGCACCGCCCGTGACCAGCACCGTGAGGGCGCCCGCGCCAATGAACGTGACCGTCGCCGCCGCGCTCCGCGGCGAGAGGCGCGAGATGCCGCACACGCCGTGACCGCTCGTGCAGCCGTTGCCCACGCGGGTGCCGAAGCCCACGAGCAGCCCCGCGAGCAGCACCACCCCGAGCGGCGCTGCGCCCGACGAGAAGGCCCCCGGCGAGACGGCCATCGCGATGAGCCCGCCGAGCAGAAGCCCCGCCACGAAGAGCACCCGCCACGCGATGTCGCCCGCGACGGGCTTCAGCAGGCCCCCCACGATGCCCGAGATGCCCATCACCCGGCCGTTGAAGCCGAGCATGAGCGAGGCGCTCACGCCGATGAGCGCGCCCCCTTCGAGCGCGCGAATCCAGTCTGCCGAAATGTTCATGTTCCTTCGCTCCGCGCGCCGCGCCGACGCCGCCGACGCCCCGCTAGCGCCCGCACCGCCGGGCGCATGCGCCCGATGTAACGTGTTTCAACCGTGTTTCACTGTGTCGGGCCGACGGGGGCGCAGCCTCAGCCGACGTCTTCGGCCGAGATCGCCTGCTCGACCTCGCTGCGCCCGAGCTCGCACGACGCGCAGCTTCGCGCCGCGCAGCCGTCGTGATGCTTCGTGCGCACCACCACCACGGGCACGTCAGCGTGGCGGATCACCTCTTCGGCGACGCTGCCCATGGTGACCCGCGCGAGGCCCGTGCGCCCGTGCGTGCCCATGAGAATCATGGTGGCGCCCTGGTCGTGGGCCGCGTCGAGAATGGCCTGCGAAGTGCGCCCAAACACCACCAGCCCGTCGGCGCGCACGCCCTCGCCGCGGGCCTGATCGAGCAGCGGCGCGAGGTGCGCCTCGGCGTCGTCGCGCAGCAGCGATGACACCGTGCGAGGCGGACCGCCCGTCGGGGGCTGCACCAAGGCCGTGAGCGGAAGACCCCGCGGCGGGTCGCTCGCGTGCAGGAGCACCAGGCGCGCGCTGAACGCTCGCGCGAAGCGCACGGCCTCGGCCATGACGTTCGGCGCGCATTCGGAGAAGTCGAGCGGTACGAGGATCAGCGACATGACAGCGCCGATGGTGAGCAACGGTCGTGCCGCCTGAGAAATGGCCCCCGCGGCCCGCCCGTTGAAACAATCTGAAACATCGTTGCACGGGGGGCGCTACCGGCCCCGCGCCGCGAGGGTGCCGCGACCGCGAAGGGGGCGTCGTTCCGCCAGCGCGGACGGGACATTCGTCGCATGCGTTGATGGCGCAGGCGTGCCTGCGGGCGCCTGACGCAGGCGGGCATCGGAGGCCCCGTCCACGTCGCGTCGCGGACGCCCCTCCTTCACCGCGCGAAGGCGCGCTCCATGGCGCTGATCTGGGCGTCGAAGAAGCGACGGCTCACGGGCGCGCGCGGCGCCACCACGTCGAAGCCGTGAAACGCCCCCTCGACCACGTCGAGCGTCACGGGCACGCCCGCATCGCGGAGGCGCGCGGCATAGGCGACGTCCTCGTCGTGAAAGAGGTCGGCGGTGCCGACGCCGATCCACGCGGGGGCTACGCCGGAGAGGTCGCGGCGGCGCGCGGGCGCGGCGTGCTCGGGCACGTCGTCGCCGCCGGGCTCGCGGCCGAGGTAGGCGCGCCAGCCGACGCGGTTGCTCGCGGGGTTCCAGAGGCGGTGCAGGCGATCGTCGACGTCGCGGAGCGCGGTGCGGTCGTCGAGCATCGGGTACACGAGCAGCTGCAGCGCGGGCGCGGGGAGCCCGCGGTCGTGGGCGCGCAGCACGAGGGCCGCCGCGAGGCCGCCGCCCGCGCTCATGCCGCCGATCGCCACGCGCGCCGGGTCGACGCCCAACGACGCGGCCTCGCGGTGCAAGAGCTCGTAGGCCGCCAGGCAGTCGTCGAGCGGCGTCGGAAACGGATGCCCCGGCGCGAGGCGATAGTCGACCGAGAGCACCGTCGCGCCGAGGCGCTTCGCGAAGCGCGCGCAGAGCGCGTCGTCGGTCTTCGCGCGGCCCATCACGTATCCGCCGCCGTGGATCCACAAGATCGCCGGGCGCGCGCGACCGTCGTCGGGCGCTCCCACGATGCGCACCGACGCGCCGCCGCGACCGGCGAGGGCGCGCTCCGTCACGACGACGCCCGCGGGCAGCGGCCGCGAGGGCACGGGCAGCCGCTGCAGCAGGGGGATGAGCCACGCGCGCGCCAGGCCGCGCGGCAGCCAGCGCGCCAGGGTGCGCAGTTCGGGGTGGATGCCATCGGTCATCGCGCGTCTCCTCGTGATCGGTGCCCCGTTGTGACGACGGCGCGCGCGCCGTGTCAACCCGACGACGAGGCCGCCGACGCGCGGCGCCGCTTCTTCACGGGCGCGGGCGGGTCCTGCGCCGCGAGCCGCAGCAGGTACATCTGCCCCTCCCCCGCGGCTTCGGGCAGCTCGACGTCGGCCGCGATCGTCTCGTCGTCGACGATCGCGTCGACCGTCCAACACTCGCCGCGCAGGTTCGCGAGCACATCGCCACACGCGAGGTCGCGCTCGACGAGCAGCTCGATCACCACGCGCTCGAGCACGCCCGGCGGCATGTCGTCGCCCCGCGCGAGGCTCACGCGCCGGTCGTAGTGCGCCTCGCGCGCCTCGTCCACGCACGCGTCGATCGTCGTTCCGCGCGCGGCCGCGAGGCACGACGCGAGCTCCGCGGCCTCGGCGTCGAGGTCGCGCTCCATCGCATCGCGGATGGACGCATGGCGCTCGCCGCGCTCGAAGATGTTTCGCGAGCGCATGTCGACGCGCACGACGCGGCCTCGCACGGTCGCGCGCACCGCGCTGTCGGCCATGCGCTCCTCCCACACGCCCGGGGCCGTCGCCACGCACTCGACGGGCGTCACCACGCCCGCGAGAACGTCACCGGGCGCAACCTCCGCGCCGAGCGCGACCACGCCCGACGCGTCGAGGTGTCGCAGCGCGTGAGCCTCCGCGAGCGGCACCTCGCGCGTGAGCCGCTGCTTTCCCATGGGTGTGTCGCGCGTCACGACCTCGACCCGCTCGATGCGCGCCGAACGAAACGCCTCGCGCATCGGCGACGACACGCGACACCGCCCCGCGCCGAGGCCCGCCGCGGGTGCAACGGAGCACGTGCGCCCGAGCGCGAGCGTGCCTTGTGCGACGGCCGCGCCCTCGGCGAGCGTGTCGCCCGCCTCGACGCGCGCGCCTGCTTCGACCACGCGACGCAGCGAGAAGGGCGTGGCGAGCCCCGGCGCGCCGCGCGCCTGGAGCGCGTACATCGTCGGTGCAGCGCTGCCGTCCTCGACGACCCACACGCGGCGGTCGTTGGCCACGGAAACCCGCCCCGCGCGCAGCGCGACGACGAGCGCCCCGCTGCGCTCTGCGACGGCGCGGTCGAGCGCGCCTCGCACCAGCGGAGCCTCCGGCGACGAGAGCGTGAGGGCGCGCAGCGTACGCTCGACCTCGCGCGTCGACGCCTCTCCCCCGGGCGCGAGCCGCGCGGCCAGCGTGCGGCGGTCGCCCTCCGCGTCGGAACAAGCAATGACGCCGTGTTCGTTCACCGGGGCGTCGACCGCGAGCGTGGCGAACGCGGGGTCCGCGGCGTCGCGACGCAGCCACTGCGCGAAGGGCCCCGCGTCGAGCGCCTCGCGCGCGTCGGCGTCGACGCGAACCCGCCCCGCGAGGGCGACGCGCGCGAGCGGACGCTCTGCGTCGAAACCAGCGAAGTACGGCGACTTCTTCAGCATCGCGGACCACGCGCGCATCAGCGGACGCAGGTTGAGGAGGTCGTGCGGCATCAGCGTCGCTACGCGGTCGCGCTGCTGCGCCCGCGCCATGCGAGCGCGGGCCTCCTCGACCATCGCGGCCACGCCGAGGCGCGCGTGCTCTTCGAAGAGCCGCCCCGCGGCGCGGAGCTGATACCCGCTCGCCTCGCCTGCGCCCGCAGCGCGGCAGAGGCGCAGGAGGGGCGCGCGCTCGACCCCGTCGACGATGAGCGTGCCCCGCTCGCTCAGAAGGGGCACCTCGCCGAAGTACACCTCCTGCTCCTTGAGGTCGCGAATCTCGCGCGGCCCCTCGCGCGGCCCCTCCCAGATCACGAGGCGGACGGTGACCTTGACCATGGCGGCGAGCGTCATCGCGCGGCGGAGACACGCGTCGGCGTCGCAGCGCGGCGCGAGCAGCTGGTAGTCGACGAACTCCAGCGACGCCACCTCGTCGGCGGTCTTCACGGGGAAGAGCGCGCGCAGCACGCCCTGAAACCCATGGTCCTCGCGCCGCTCGGGCGCTACATCGGCCTGGAGAAAGCGCGCGATCGCGGCGCGGTGGAGGTCGTCGCTCAACGTCGCGTCGTGGCGCATCGCCAGAGTGCCTCGCACACCCGACGGTGACCGCGCAACCACGCCAGACGGTCGAAGCCCGCGCGCCCCAGGGCTTCTTGCGGGTGACATGGGGCCGCTCCGAGAGATAGGCTCGACGCCCCGTCATGAAGATCCTGCTCACGGGCGCCGCGGGCTTCATCGGAAGCCACACCGCAGCGTCGCTCCTCAGCCGCGGCGACGAGGTCATCGGCCTCGACAACTTCAACGCCTTCTACGACCCCGCGCGCAAGCGCCGCAACGCCGCCTCGCTGGCGGCGCACGCGGGCTTCGCGCTCGTCGAGGGCGACCTGTGCGACGAGCCCCTGCTCGCCGACCTCTTCGCGCGTCACCGCTTCGACGCGGTGATCCACCTCGCCGCGTGGGCGGGCGTGCGCCCCTCGATCGAGCGCCCGGGCATCTACGTCGACGTCAACGTGCGCGGCACCACCAACGTGCTCGAGGCCTGTCGGCGCACGGGCGTCGGGCGCCTCGTGTTCGCGTCGTCGTCGTCGGTGTACGGCGGCCGCGACACGGTGCCCTTCCGCGAGACCGACCCCGTCGACCGCCCCATCTCACCCTACGCCGCCACCAAGAAGGCCGGCGAGGTGCTCTGCTACGCGTACCACCACCTGCACGGGCTCAACGTGTCGGCGCTGCGCTTCTTCACCGTGTACGGGCCGCGGCAGCGCCCCGAGATGGCCATTCACAAGTTCGCCACCATGATGTCGCGCGGCGAGGCCATTCCGGTCTACGGCGACGGCGGCAGCGCGCGCGACTACACCTACGTCGACGACATCGTGCAGGGCACCGTGGCCGCCCTCGACCGCTGCGCGGGCTACGAGATCTACAACCTCGGCGAGTCGCGCACC
>CANMAT010000282.1 GCA_947494865.1 Deltaproteobacteria bacterium | reverse complement strand
GCCCCCGCTGCGCCTGCGCCCGCGTGGTGCTGGCTCGCGAGGCCCCGCGTCGATGTGCGCGCCATCGACGCGCACGGCGCCGTGTGGTCGGTGCGCGACGACCGCGTCACCGACGAGACGCACGCGCTCACGGCGCCGCTCCCCGACGAGATACCGTGTCAGATGGGCGGCGTGTGGGCGCTCGAGTTCGCGCGCGACGGCGCGGCTTTTCTCGTCGCCGACGGTCGGTTCTACGTGCGCGGCGGCGAGGCCGTGGGCTTCTCGGTCACGCCGTTGTGTTCCGACGTGCGGGGCGCCCCGTGGTCGCGCCGCGCGGCGGGCGGGTGGTCGTTCGTGAGCCATCGCAGCGGCGCGGTCGAGCCCACCCTCATGCTGTCGCGCGCCCCCGCGGGCGACGTAGGCTGGTTCGCCATCACGGGGATGGACGCCACCACGCGCGCCGTGGTGCTCGATGGGAGCGACTCGTACCTCGCGCTCTCCGAGGGCGAGCACCTCGTGTTCGTCGACCGGGTGAACACCGTCGCGGGCGGCGTGATCGCGGGGCAGGGCGAGCGCTTCGACGGCCTCACGCGCACGGCGGCGGGCATCACCGCGTGGCGCGACGACCCCGACGGGTCGCGCGTGATCGTGTTCACCGAGGCGGCCATGGGGCCCTACACCCGCGTCACCGGGCGGCGCCCGCCGGGGCCTCCCGCGAGCGCCGTGATGCGCGTCGACCTCGCGCGCTTCGTGGCCGTGGCGGGCGAGCGCGTGGAGCTCTCCGTCGACCGCGGGGCGCGCTTCGAAACCGTGCTCGCGCTGCCCTCCGACGAGTCGGGGCTGCCGCTCGGGCGACCCTCCATCGGCTGGCTCCCGGGCCATCGCCTCGCGGTCGCGGGCGTCGGCGGCGTCGCGGCCGAGTCTTGCGCGGAGTGACGGCTTGGACGTATCCCGTCACGACGTAGTGATCCTCGGCGGGGGCCCCGCGGGGAGCGTCGCCGCCGCGCTGCTGGCGCGCGCGGGCTTCGACGTGGTGCTGCTCGAGCGGGCGCGCTTTCCGCGGTACCACCTGGGCGAATCGCTGGCGCCGTGCTCGCTCGCGGTGCTCGACGACCTGGGGCTGCGCGACGAGCTCGACGCCCGCTACGTGCGCAAGTACGGCGTGCGCTTCATGGACTGCCGCACGGGGCGCCAGCAGCGGTACGACTACACCGAGGCCTCGACGGGCGACGACCTCTACGCCTGGCAGGTGCCGCGCGCCGACTTCGACGCGAGGCTCCTCGCGCGCGCGAAGGAGCTCGGGGCCGACGTGCGCGAGGGCCACGCCGTCGACGACGTGCTCTTCGAACAGGGCCGCGCGACGGGCGTGCGCGCGCGCTGCGACGACGGGAGCGCGGCGGGCTTCAGCGCGCGCATCATCGTCGACGCCACGGGGCACGAGAGCCTCCTCGCGACGCGCCTCGGGCTGCGCGCGGCGGTGCAGGGGCTCGACCGTACGGCCCTCGTGGCCCACTACCAGCACGTCACGCGCAACACCGACGACTCCGAGGGCGACCTCGACGCGGTGCTCTTCCCCCACGGATGGGTGTGGAACATCCCCTTCCTCGGCGACGTGAACTCCGTGGGTGCTGTTTGTAGCGCCACGTGGATGCGCGCCCGCGCGCGCGGCGAGTCGCTCGAGGCCTTCTTCGCGCGCACCCTCGACGACGCGCCCATCGCCCGCACGATGCTGGCCCCCGCGACGCGCCTCACGCCGGTGCGCGCGGTGTCGTCGTTCGCGCACCGCTCCACGACGCGCGTGGGCGACGGGTGGCTCCTCGTGGGCGACGCCGCGGGCTTCTTCGACCCGCTCTTCTGCGCGGGTACGCACCTCGCCATCGCGGGCGCCGCCGAGGCCTTCGAGGCCGTGTCGCAGGCCCTCGCGGAGCCCTCGTCGGAGGCCGCGCACCTCGCCCGCTACGCCGCCCGCATGGACGCCGCGATGGACCTCTACCAGGGCCTCACGCAGGCCCTCCACGCGGGCGACCTCACCGAGAGCCTCTTCGAAGCGCGCACGCGCTCGTCGCGGCAGGCGCTCGCCGCCGTGCTCGCGGGCGACGTGTTCGGCGACGATCCGCCGTGGCGCGCGGCGCTGCGAGGGCGCTTTCCGGTGCGGGCCACGTAGCGATCGGCGGGGCTCAGTCGAGCTTGGCGCGGCCGCGGACGGAGAGGTCGAATACGAGCGTGGCGGCGTCGAGGCCCTGCGTGGCGAAGGGCCGCGAGCGCATGCGGTGAACCGAGACGGTGCCGCCGTTGCCGACGATCTCGCGGGCGCGGTCGTACGCGGGGCCGTCGAGGTCGAAGGCGCCCTCGTCGCGGGCGCCGCACACCATCGAGCCGTTGCCCTCGAACACGATCGCGATGCGGGCTTCGGCGGCGCCGCGCTGCCAGCGAACGGGGAGCGAGGCGCGGTGCGCGAAGGGCATCACCATGCCCGCGGGCAGGGGGAGGGTGAGGTCGCCGACGCGCACGCCCGCGAGGCTCTCGGGGGCCTGCGCGGTGACGTCGAAGCCGCCCACCTCGGCGCCCGCCGAGCCCTGCGCGGAGAAGCGCCAGGTGCCGAGCGGGAGGTCGCCCTCGGCGCCGTAGAGAACACCCGACACGACGTTCCACAGGTCGGGAAAGCGGCGGGGCTGCATCGAGAGGAGGCGCCCGTCGGTTTGCACGTTGATGGGGCCCACGTCGAGGAGGCGAACCTCGGCGCGCAGGGGGTCGGGGGCGGCGGCGTCGGAGGCCGTGCCGTGCTCGACGCACGCGCCCACGCGGGGCAGGGCGGGGGTGCCCACGAGGTCGGAGAGGGCGTCGTCGGAGACGCCCACGATGCGCAAGAACCTCGCGCCCACTTGAACGCCGGGGGCGCTGCCGCCCTCGACGCGCTCGACGAAGAGCATCCCGGTGACGCGCGCGGGCGAGTCACCCTCGGATTGGGCTTCGTAGCCGGAGCCCGTACAGGCCACCGCTGCCACTGCCACCCCTAGAATCGAGAACGCGATAGGCCGCACAGAACGCTCCGTGTTGGGAGCGGAGTATAGAGACCCTCGCCGGTCGAACGCAACGAGCCCACAAGTTGTAGGAACGTTTCAAGAGCGCCCGCGGCCGTGCTCTCATTCCCGGCCCTCATGACCACCCCTTCGGGCGCCGCGAACGAATCGGAAGAAACCCTGGCAGGCGGCGTGATCGTCGGCGGCTTCGACGGCGTGGAGCTCCCTCCCGTTGTCGCAGAACGCCTTTCTAGAAGACACCTCGCGGGGGTCACCCTCTTTCGTCGCAACGTCGTCGACGTGCGCCAGGTGCGCGCGCTCTGCGCCGCCATCGTGGCCGCCGCGCCCGCCGATGCGCCGCCGATCATCTCCATCGATCAAGAGGGCGGCCGCGTGGCCCGGCTGCGCGAGGGCGTGACCCTCATGCCCCCGATGCGCGTGCTCGGGTCCATCGACGACGTGGGCCTCACGCGCCGCGCGTCGGCGGCGGTCGCGCGCGAGCTCGCCGCGCTCGGGGTGAACCTCAGCTTCGCGCCCGTGTGCGACGTCGACAGCAACCCCGCCAACCCCATCATCGGCGACCGCGCCTTCGGCCGCGCCGCCGACGTCGTGAGCCGCCACGTCGTCGCGTGGATCGAGGGCCTCCGCGACGGTCGCGTGCTGGGCTGCGCGAAGCACTTTCCTGGGCACGGCGACACCGAGACCGACAGCCACCTGGAGCTTCCGCGCGTGGCCCACGACCGCGCGCGCCTCGAGGCCGTGGAGCTTCCCCCGTTTCGCGCGGCCTTCGCCGCGGGGGTGGCCTCCGTGATGAGCGCGCACGTGCTCTTCGACGCGCTCGACGCGACGGTGCCCGCCACGCTCTCGCGCGCCGTGATGACGGGCCTCCTGCGCGACGACGTGGCCGCCGGGAGCGACGCGGTGATCTTCTCCGACGACCTTCACATGAAGGCCGTGGCCGATCAGTGGGGCGTCGAGGGATCGGCCGTGCGGGCCATCGAGGCGGGCTGCGACGCGCTGCTCCTCTGCACCGACACCGACTCGCAGGAGCGCGCGCGCCTCGCGCTGGCCGAGCGCGCGCGGGGCGACGGCGCCTTCGCGGCGCGGCTGCGCGACGCCCACGGGCGCACGCTTCGTATGCGGCGGGGGTGCGCGCCCAGCCCTGCGCCGACCGACGCGGCGCTGGGCGAGGTGCTCCTGTGCGAGGCGCACCGCGCGGTGCTCGACGAGATTCGCGCGCGGTCGTAGGCGACTACTTCTCTTCTTCGTCTTCGTCGTCGTCGGGCGAGCCGTTGAGCGCGGTCATCATGTCGGTCGACGCCTTGAAGGTGACCTTCTTGCGCGACGGAATGTCGATCTCGGCGCCCGTCTGCGGGTTGCGGGCCTTGCGGGCCTTCGTCACCTTGATGCGAAACGTGCCGACGCCCTCGACGGGCACCTTGCCGTCGCCCTCTTTGATGGCGCGGGCGAGGGTGGCGAGCACGCCTTCGAGGGCCTTGATGGCCTGGTCGCGCGTGACGCCCATGGTCTGCATGGCGAGCTCTACGATTTCCTTCTGTCGCATGGGTCTCCGTCTCGATGGGGGTTGCAGCGCGCCCGCGGGTGCGAGGGCGCGCGGGTGTCAGGTTCTGCCGAGGGCGAGCACGTGCTCTCGCTTGGGCTGCTGCGCGAAGGCGCGCACGCTCTCGCGGTCGTAGGCCCGGCGCTCTTGCGACGCGCGCGCCACGACCTGCAAGCCCGCGCTCGCGGCGGCCGCGGCGATGGCCTCGTCGGCGCGCAGGGGCGCGTTGCCCGCGGCGCCGTCGGCGATCACCACGGCGGCGAGCGCGCCCGGCGCCATGACCCGCGCGAAGGCCGCGCACAGGTCGGCGAGCTCGCGCGCGAAGCGCTGCGCGCCGACCTCGGGCTGCGCGAACCAGCGGGCCGCGCCGATCTCCCCCGCGGCCATGCGCGAGGCGTCGAGGCCGAGCCACGCGTAGCGCCGCGCGTGGTGTGACACGTAGTCGTAGGTGTTGGCGTAGGGCGGCGACGTGACGATGGCGCCCACGGACCCCGCGGGCACCGTGGTGAGCTGCGCGGCGTCGTCGACGGCGAGGTCGACGGGGGCCGTGCCGCGCGGCACCGCGGCGGCGAGGGCCGCGAGGCAGGGCGCGAGCTCGCGGGCCTTGTACGCGAAGAGGTTGAGCGCGGCGCCCGGCGCGACGTCTTTGTGCGCGAGGTGAACGTCGCTGTCGGACGACTGCAGGCTCACCTTGACGAGCACCGACGAGAGCAGCATGCGCAGGGCGGGGCGCACCCACGCCTCGGCGCGGCCCACCTCGCGGGTGAGGGCGGCCACCTCGCGCAGCGTGTGGGGGTGAAACCACCGCGCCTCGCCATCGGGGACGGGGAGCTCGACGCGCGAGCGCGCCACGTCGGCGGCGCGGGCGGAGAGCGCGCGGGCCGCGTTGACCATCGCCTTGCGCTCGTTCGAAGTGGTGAGGCGCGTCTTGAGGGCGGCGAGCTCGACGGCGAAGGGCGACAGGTCGCGGCCCACCGGGCGGTGCCCCGAGGCGAGGGCCTCGATGAGCACCGTGCCCGAGCCGCAGAAGGGGTCGAGCACCGCCGTGGGCGCGGGGCACAGCGCGTCGAGGAGCGAGCGCGCGACGTCGGGGTGCAGCCGCGCGGGGTACGCGTGGAAGGGGTGCGTGAGCGTCGCGTCGCGCTCGCCGGGCTCGGCGGTGAGGCAGGCCGCGAGGCGCTGCGCGAGGGCCTCGTCGCCCGCGGTCTCGACGGGGCCGCCGACGTTCACCAGCGCGCGCTTCGCGTGGTTGCGACGCAGGAGCGGGCGGTGCGCGGAGGGCTTGTCGTTCGGGGGCGCCATCGTAAAGGGGGGCGACAGGTAGCG
>CANMAT010000281.1 GCA_947494865.1 Deltaproteobacteria bacterium | reverse complement strand
GCCCCGCGCCGCGAGGTCGCCCAGCACCGTCGACGCGAGGCGCCTACCTACGCCTCCCCCGCGCGCGCGCGCTGCCACGCCGATGGGACCGAAGGTAGCCTCCCACGCGCGGTTGCCCGAGTGACACGCGAAGCCCGCGAGCGCGCCCTCGCGGCGCGTCACGAAGAGCCCGCCGCGCGCGCGCGCGCGCCACGCCTCGAAGCCCCAGGCGCGCGCGAAGGTCTCGGTGATCCACGGGAGGACCTCGTCGTCGTCGACGCGCGCAACGTCGTCGAAGCCCCCGTGCCCCGCCGTCGCGACCACGAGGTCGACGTGCTCGCCGATCGCGCGAAACCCCTTGGATTCAAGCGCATTGCAGAGACTCTTGGCTCCCGCGTCGACGCCCGAGACGAGGTAGTTTCCGGGAGGTCCGCCCACCTGCAGCGCGCCCGCCCCGTCGCCTCGCGCCCGAGCGATCACGGTGTCGACCGCGGCGAGGTCGTCGGAGAGCCACGCGAGCCACGCGACCGTGGAGCCCGCGAGCGGCGGCGCGTAGAGCGCGCCATCGAGGTGTTCGAGCGCGCGCGGCGGGGAGAGCTTCTCGCGCAACGCTTCGGGCGAGAGCGGCCCCATCGGGTCACCCGCGCTTGAGGGCGATGACGTTCGAGCGGCTGTCGGGCGCGGCCGCGGGGAGCGTCGGCACGCGGCGCTCGCGGTTGGTGCCCGGCGGCGGGCCCGAGAGCACCACGGGGTTGTACTCGGGCACGAGGGCCTTGAAGCACGCCCGCACGCGGTCGTCGTCGGCGCCGTCACTGCACTCGTGCAGGGCCTTCATGCCCTCGTCGACGGTCTCCCAATCGAAGGGGCGAAAGCGGCCCACGAAGATCTTCGGGTGGCGCGTCTTGTCGGCGTTCTCCCCGTCGGCGGAGAGCTCTTCGAAGAGCTTCTCGCCGGGGCGAATGCCCGAGAAGGCGATCTCGATGTCTTCGCCGGGGCGCAGGCCCGAGAGGGTGATGAGGTCGCGCGCGAGGTCGACGATCTTCACGGGCTCGCCCATGTCGAGGACGAAGATCTCGCCGCCCGCGCCCATCGCGCCGGCCTGCAGCACGAGCTGCGAAGCCTCGGGGATGGTCATGAAGTACCGCTTCATCTCGGGGTGCGTGACGGTGATGGGCCCGCCCCTCGCGATCTGCTCTTGAAAGATCGGCACCACCGACCCGTTGGAGCCGAGCACGTTGCCGAAGCGCACGGTGATGAAGCGCGTCTCGCTGCGCTGCGAGAGCGCTTGAATGTAGATCTCAGCGACGCGCTTCGACACGCCCATGATCGACGTGGGGTTTACCGCCTTGTCGGTGGAGATCATCACGAACGACTGCGCGCCGTACTGGTCGGCGAGGTCCGCCACCTTGCGCGTGCCGAAGACGTTGTTCTTGATGGCCTCGCCGGCGTTCCACTCCATCATGGGGACGTGCTTGTGCGCCGCCGCGTGAAACACCACGTTGGGCCGGTGCCGCGCGAAGAGCGCCTCGACGCGGCGCGTGTCGCAGATGTCGGCGATCTGCGGCACGAGCGCCACCTCGGGGAAGTCTTCGCGCAGCTCGCGGGGAATCTGAAACAGGGCGTTCTCGGCCTGCTCGACGAGCAGGAGCTTCGAGGGGCCGAAGCGGCACACCTGCCGACAGATCTCGCTGCCGATGCTGCCGCCGGCGCCCGTGACCATCACCACGGCGCCGTTGAGGCGACCGGCGATGAGCTCGGTCTCGAGCTTCACGGGCTCGCGGCCGAGGAGGTCTTCGATGGCCACGTTGCGGAGCTGGCTCACCGTGACGCGGCCCTCGATGAGGCTCTCGACGCCGGGGATGGTGCGAATGCGCACGCCGTCTTTGCTGCAGAGGCTCACGATGCGGCGCATCTCGCGGCCCGAGGCCGACGGGATCGCCACGATCACCTCGTCGACCTCGAGGCGCTTCACGATCTCGGGCACCGCGGCGATGGGGCCGAGCACCGAGACGTTGTGAATGCGCTCGCCCTGCTTGATGGGGTTGTCGTCGACGAAGCCCACCGTCTCGTAGCGGGCGCCGTAGGTGCGCGTGATCTCGCGCATGATCATTTCGCCGCCGTCGCCGGCGCCCACGATGAGGATCTTCTTGCGGCCGTCGATGCGGCCCGCGACCGACACCTGGTGCGAAATCTCGCGGAGCGTGCGCACGCTGAAGCGGAGCCCGCCCACCGCGAAGATGCTGATGAGCCACTCGAGCACGAAGACCGTGCGCGGCAAGCCCAGCGGCCCGACGAAGTGCACGTACGCGACCGTGAGCATCGTCGAGACCGAGGCGGCCTGAAACAGGGTGACCAGGTCGCGCGCGCCCGTGTACCGCCACAGGCCGTGAAACATGCCGAAGTAGAAGTACACCGCCGTGCGGATCGCGAGCGTGGCCGGCAGCCACACGCCGATGAGCGCCCAGAACTGCGTCGGGATGCGCCCATCGAAGCGCAGCATGAACGAGCCCACGAAGGCCGCCGCCCACAGCCCCAGGTGCACCAGCACCACGAGCACCCGGCGGTACGAGAACACGAGCTGCGGGATGTTGCCGGGCTCACCGCCCTCGCGCTCGCTCGCCTCACGCTTGCTCATCACGCGCCCTCCTGGAGGGTGGCGACCGCGCCGCGGGGCCGCGCGCGCAACGCGGCGGCGCGCACCGCGGCGATCACGCGGCCCTGGTCGTCGGCCGACATGTTCGTCGAGCTGGGGAGGCACACACCCCTGCGAAACAGGTCTTCTGCCACGGAGCCGCCCACGCACTCGACGCCCGCGAACACGGGCTGCAGGTGCATGGGCTTCCACACCGGGCGAGCCTCGATGTTCTCGGCGGCGAGCACGTCGAGCACCGCGTCACGCGACAGCCCGAGCTGCGCCTCGTCGACAGTGAACACGCTCAGCCAGTTGGTGTGCAGCCCGTACGACGCCTGCGGCATGAGCGTGAGGCCCCCGAGGTCGGCGAACGCATCGCGGTAGCGGAAGGCGATCTCGCGGCGGCGAGCGACGCGCGCGTCGAGCACCTCGAGCTGCCCCCGCCCGATCCCCGCGAGCACGTTGGAGAGGCGGTAGTTGTAGCCCATCTCGGTGTGCTCGTAGGCCACGCCGGGGTCGCGCGCCTGCTGCGACCAGAAGCGGGCCTTGGCGACGCGCGCGGGGTCGTGCGCCACGAGCATTCCGCCGCCCGTGGTGGTGATGATCTTGTTGCCGTTGAACGAGTACGCGCCGAGCTCGCCCAGGGTGCCGCAGGGGCGGCCCTTGTAGAGCGTGCCGACGGCCTCGGCGGCGTCTTCGAGCACCGCGACGCCGTAGCGCGCGCACACCTCGAGGATCGGGTCCATGTCGGCGCTCTGGCCGTAGAGGTGAACCACCTCGAGCACCTTGGGCACCCGGTTGACGGCCGCGCGGCGCTTCAGAAAATCTGCGAGGAGGGTGGGGTCGAGGTTCCAGCTCTCGCGGTCGCTGTCGAGAAACACCGGGCGGGCGCCGAGCCACAGGGCGGGGTTGACCGACGCGATGAACGTGAGCGTCGGGCAGATGACCTCGTCGCCGGGCCCTACGCCCATGAGCCGCAGCGCGAGGTGAATCGCCGCCGTGCCGCTCCCGAGGGCCACGCAGGGGAGGCCCACGCGCGCGGTGAAGGCCGCCTCGAAGGCGTCGAGGTTGGGGCCCACCGTCGAGAGCCAGTTCGACGCGAACGCGTCGTGAACGTAGCGCTCTTCGTTTGGCCCCATGTGGGGCACCGACATGTAAAGGCGCTTCATGCCCAGCTCTCTACCAGAATCCGCGCGATTCGTTCGGCCGCTCTTCCGTCCCACCCGTCGATGGCGCCGCCCTTCTTGTAGCGCCCCTCGACGATGTCGTTCACCAGCGCGAGGGCGCGACGGAGGTCGTCGCCGACGATGGTGTTGGTGCCCTGCGTGACCGTCACCGGGCGCTCGGTGTTGACGCGCAGCGTGAGGCACGGCACCCCGAGAAAGCTCGTCTCTTCTTGAATGCCCCCCGAGTCGGTGAGCACGTAGCGCGCGTCGGCCATGAGCCCGAGGTTGTCGCGGTATCCGAGCGGGTCCGTGAGCTTGATCGCGGGGTTCGAAATCACCCTTTGCAGAAGCTCGAAGCGCGTGAGCCGGTCGCGCGTGCGCGGGTGCACCGGAAACACCACGGGCACCCGCGAGGCCGTCGCCTCGAGGAAGTCGACGAGGGCGCCGAGGCGCTCGGCCGTGTCGACGTTCGAAGGCCGGTGCAGCGTGACGAGCGCGTAGTTCTTCGCGGTGAATCCGAAGCGCCTCGGCACCTCGAGGGCGCGCGCCCGCGGGAGCTCGTAGGCCACCGAGTCGATCATCACGTTGCCGACGAACCGCACCCGCGACGGGTCGACGCCCTCGCGCGCGAGGTGCTCGTTGCCGCTGGGCTCGCTCGTGAGAAGCAGGTCGGCCACCGAGTCGGTGACGAGGCGGTTGATCTCTTCGGGCATCGTGCGATCGAAGGAGCGCAGGCCCGCCTCGACGTGGGCCACCTTCACGCCGAGCTTCACCGCGGCGAGCGTGCAGGCCATCGTCGAGTTGACGTCGCCTACGACAACCACGCCGCGCGGCAGCGCGGGCTGCGCCACGAGCCACTCTTCGAAGGCCGCGAGCACCTTGGCGGTCTGCGCGCCGTGCGCGCCGGAGCCCACGTTGAGGTGCACGTCGGGCGACGGGATGCCGAGCTCGTCGAAGAAGACGTCGCTCATGGCCGCGTCGTAGTGCTGGCCCGTGTGCACGAGCACGCGCTCGAAGGGCGCCCGCGCGGCCGTCATCGCGCGCAGCATGGGCGCCACCTTCATGAAGTTGGGCCGCGCCCCGGCCACGAACACCACCCGCTGCGTCGTCATTCGCGCGACTCCTTCACGTTCTCGATCATTCCGTCTTCGATGCGAAACCGTACGTTGCACGAGGCCGATCGGACGTTCCACACGCCCGCATTCTGCGCGACGTGGGCCGCACCCTCACCCATCACCGTCACCATCACAAGCGGGCACGCGCCGCGCCGCTCGACCGCCAGGGACGGTGTGGGCTCGCGGTGCCCGTACTCGCGCGAGATCCAGCCGCGCGGTGGGTCTTCTTCGCCGTGCGCGACATCGCCCGCGAGCGGGGATCCGTGCTCATCGAAGGTGGCGACCTCGAAGGGCCCCGACGGGAGCTCGATGGTGAGGGCCGCGCGCGCGGCGTCGTAGCTGTGCGAGAAGCGCCCCGCGAGCCACTGGAGTCGGGCCGCGTGGGCCCCCTCGCCCGTCACGCGGTCGACCACCACGAGGAGGCCGTCTTTCACCAGCAGCACCGCGCGTCGGTGCACGCAGCCGCCGGGGTGCCGCGCGTAGCCTTCGTGCTCGCCCGCGGCGAGCGCCCACGTGGGGTGGTCTTCGAAGCGCAGGAGGCGCGCGGTGGTCCAGTAGAGAAACTTGAACTGCCGCCAGTGGAGCATCTGGTCGCGGCCGTCGACGGTGACCGTGTTGTGGCTCGCCGTGCGAATGAAGTGGTCGAGCCACTTGCGCTCGCCGTTGTAGAGGTACGTGCCCCCGTCGACGAGCGCGTTGTGGCCGCGCCACCACACGTCGAGGTGGAGCATGTCAATCTGCCCGAAGCGGTCGCGCACGGTGCCGCAGCGAAGCGCCGCGAAGGTGCTCGGGTCGCGCCCTCGGAGCGCGTGGAAGCCCGTCTCCGCGAAGCTCACGGAGCGACGCGAGGGCTCTCGCAGCGGGGCGTCGAGCGCGTCGGGCCCCAGGAGCCACGCGGCCTCCTCGTCGTGCGCGCCCGCGGGGTAGATGCGCTCTGCCCGCGTGAGGAGGCTCACGGCCTGGAGGGTGGGGCGAAAGTCTGCGAAGTCGCAGGTGG
>CANMAT010000280.1 GCA_947494865.1 Deltaproteobacteria bacterium | reverse complement strand
GGCCCCCGAGGTCGGGCATGAACCAGTCGACGAGGATCACGTCGGGCACCGCGTCGGCCAGAAGGTCCAGCGCCTCGGCGCCCCCGTGGGCCGTCACCACGTCGTACTCCTTGCGCAGCAGCTCCGAGAGCGTCATCACGATCGACTGCGAGTCGTCGACCACGAGCACCCGCGGGAGGGGCGCGCGCGTCTTGCGCTCCGGCGGCATCGAAGCGCGACTGCGGGCCGGAACGCGGCAGGGTTGCGTCTTGATGCGATCAGGGTTTACGCCAAGAAACATGGCTGTGAGATAGGGTTTTCGCCTTGTTGACCGCAAGTTAATTGTTCTGTGTTTTGCTGCAATTGCCCCCGAGACTTGCAGCTTTCTTCTGCTACTGCGAGGCTTGTGATTACGAAAACTCGACGGCGGCACCGGTCGACAGAATCCTGTCGGGAGACCGCTGCGTGCGGTCGCGCCGACGGTCACGCCTTGAGGCGCCGCTCGTCGCGGCGCGCGTCGTCGACGAGGAGCGCGCCCGACGCCAGGAGCATCGCGATGCCCGCGAGCGCCACGCGCTCGGGCCAGCGGTGAAACACCGCCGCGTCGATGCCGAGGGCGATCACGATCTGGATCCACCCCGCGGCCCCCACGCGCGCGGCCTTGTCGAGCGCGTAGGCGCGCGTGATGGCGAGCTGCCCCACGGTGGCCGTGACGCCCATCGCGAGCACGCACGCCACCTCGGTCGCCGTGACCCCGCGCGGCGCGCCCACCGTGGCGAGTTGCACCGCCGACGCGGCGCCCATGACCCCCGTCGCGACGGCCGAGAAGTGCACCACCACGGCCTCGGGCGTCTCGTTCGAAAGCCCCCGCAGCGACACCATGGCGAGGGCGCCCGCGCAGCCCGCGCCGAGCGCCACGAGCCCCGCGGGGCCGCCCTGATGGAGCCCCGGGCGCTCGATGAGCACCACGCCCGCGAAGGCCACCGCGAGGGCCACGGAGACGCGCGCCGAGAGCCGCTCGCGCAGCGTGACCCACGCGAGCGCGGCGACCCACAGGGGCGTGGTGTTGAGCAGCGCCGTCGCGTCGGCCAGGGGCATGTGCGTGAGCGCGTAGAAGGTGCAGAGCATGCCCGTGCTGCCCGCGAGGCTGCGCCGCCACATGAGCCGCCGGTCTACGATGGCGAGCGAGGCCCCGCGCAGCCGCGCGAGCGCCACCGCCGCGCCGAGGCCGAAGAGGGCGCGCGCGAACGCGAGCAGCGCCCAGGGGAGGTGGTGCATCCCGCGGGCGAGCGCGTTCATGACGGCGAAGGCGACGGCGCCCGACACCATGAACGCGATCGCGCGCAGCGGGGCGTCGCGTGCGGTGGCGGGGGCGGTGCTCAACGGGGGGCGACGGTCGTAGCGCCGCGCGCGCGCCCTTGCAACGACGCGCGCGATCGGCCTACGTTTCTCGACCTGTGAGGGTGTCGATGCGCGTAGCGACGGGTGTGTGTCTGGGGTTGTGCTCGCTCGGTGCGTGGGGGTGCGCGGCCGAGGCGACGCGCTTCACGCTCGTGCCGCGCGACGACGCGGCGGTGACGAGCGACGCGGGCGCCGCGGGCGATGCGGTTGACGCGAGCGACGGCTTCGCGCCGGTGCCCATCCGCGACAGCGGCGCGGCGCTCGGGTGCAGCGAGGCCGCGCAGCTCGTGTACGTGCTCTCGCAGAGCAACGAGCTCTACAGCTTTCGCCCCAACCTCCGGCAGTTTACCCGCATCGGCGTGCTGCGCTGCCCCACGTCGCTCACGCCCAACTCCATGGCCATCGACCGCGACGCGGTGGCGTGGGTCAACTACGTCGACGCGAACCCCTTCGGCGCCGGCGGCGGGCGCATCTACCGGGTGAACACCACCGACGCGTCGTGCTCCGCGGCGGCGCCCGTCGACCTGCCGCGCGCCTTCGCGCAGCTCGGCATGGGCTTCTCGACCACCAGCGCCGACACCACCGAAGAGAGCCTCTTTCTCTCGGCCACGGGCGACCCCCTCCTCGGGGGCAGCGCGGGCCTCGCGCGCCTCGACCCTGTCACCCTCACCGTGGCGCCCGTCGGGGCCTTCACGGGCGCCCTCCGCGGCCAGAACGCCGAGCTCACCGGCACCGGCGACGGGCGCCTCTACGGCTTCTTCACCACCACGCCCGTGCAGGTCGCGCAGATCGACAAGCGCACGGGGCGCATCGTCGAGACGCGGCCCCTCGCCGGGGTCGAGCGCCCCTCGGCGTGGGCCTTCTCGTTCTGGGGCGGCGCGTTCTACCTCTACACCGCGCCCGACGCCCTCACGCAGCCCGCGCGCACCAGCAACGTGACGTACTACAACCCCGCCGACGGCACGGTAGACCCCGCGTACCTCACCAACGTGGGCTTTCGCATCGTGGGCGCCGGCGTGTCGACCTGCGCCCCCGTCGCCCCGCCGCCCTGACCTGCGACGAGGTACTCGAAGACTACGGCGCCGTAGTCTTCACAAGAACCCTCGCAGCACGAGGAGCCTGCGCTCGGTCATCTCGTCGATGGCGTAGCGCACGCCCTCGCGGCCGTAGCCCGAGTCTTTGACCCCGCCGTAGGGCATGCCGTCGACGCGAAACGTGGGCGCGTCGTTCACGATCACGGCGCCCACCTCGAGCTCGCGAAACGCCGCCGCCACGGTGCCCAGGTCGCGGGTGAACACCCCCGCCTGCAGGCCGTACCGCGAGGCGTTGACCGCGCGCCACGCCTCGACGAGCGTGTCGTAGGGGTGCACCGTGAGCACGGGGCCGAAGACCTCCTCGTCGTGGAGCTTCATGCCCGCGCCCGCGCCCGCGACGAGGGTGGGCGTCACGCGGTTGCCCTCGCGCGCGCCGCCCGCGAGCACCCGGGCGCCCATGCGCTCGGCCTCGTCGATCCAGCTTCGCACGCGGGCCGCCGAGCGCGCGTCGATGAGCGGGCCGCAGACGCACTTCGGGTCGGCCGGGTCGAGCACGGGCAGGGCGCGCACGCGCTCGGTGAGCGCGTCGGTCACCTCGCGCTCGATGGTGCGGGGCACGAAGAGCCGCTGCACCTTGATGCACACCTGCCCGGCGTAGCCGAAGGCCGCGGGGACGATCCGGTCGAGGGCCTGCGTGGCGTCGCCGTCTGGCGCCACCACCAGCGCCGCGTTGCCGCCGAGCTCGAGCAGCACGCGCTTGCGGCCGGCGATCTCGCGGAGGCGCCAGCCCACCGCGGCGCTGCCCGTGAACGACAGCACCGCGAGGCGCGGGTCGCGCACCATGCGCTCGGCGAGCGGCACCGCGCAGGGCACCACCGAGAGCATCGCGCGCAGGAGCGACGGCTCGAGGCCGTGCTCCGACGAGGCCTCGTCGGCGGCGTCGCGCACGACCTCGGCGAGGAGCATCGCCGTGAGGGGCGTCTGCGGCGCGGGCTTGAGCACCACCGGGGCGCCGAGCGCGAAGGCCGGGCCGAGCTTGTGCGCCACGAGGTTGAGGGGAAAGTTGAAGGGCGTGATGGCCAGCACGGGCCCCGCCGCGACGCGCGCGCAGGCCCCGAGCGCGCCCGCGCCGAGGGGGGCGTGGTCGAGGCGCAGGAGCTCGCCGTCGACGCGCGTCGACTCCTCGGCGGAGAGGGTGAAGGTGACCACCGCGCGGCGCGCCTCGGCGTCGGCGAAGGACACGGGCTTGCCCGCCTCGTGGGTGATGGCGCTCACGAAGTCGTCGCGGCGCGCCGCGACGCCGCGCGCCACGGCGAGCAGAAAGGCGTGGCGCACGTACGCGGGCAGGCGCGACGCGGGCTTGAAGGCCTCGTGCGCGCGGGCCACGGCCTCTTCGACGAGGGCGTCGTCGGCCTCGCCCACCAGCCCGAGGAGCTTGCCCTCCCAGGGCGCGCGCACCTCGGCGTGCTTGCGGGTGAGCCGCGGCTCGCCGGCGATCCACACGTGCGGCCTCATGACCTGGCTCACAGCGCGGCCTCGGGGTGCAGCATGCGCGCGATGCGTACCACGGCCTGCCCGAGGCGCGGCCCGGGGCGCAGGAGCATCGGGTCGGCGGCGCGCAGCACGCGGCCGTTGCGCACCGCGGGCACGGTGGTGTGCCGGGCGAGCGAGGCCGCGAGGCCCGACGCCTCGCCGTCGTGCCACGTCATGTCGAGAATGACCTCGGGCGCCAGCGCGATCACCTGCTCGACGGAGATGGTGGGGTAGCGCCCGCCCGCGCGCACCACGTTGTCGCCGCCCGCCATGGAGAGAATCTCGTCGACCCACGAGCCGGGCCCGGCGACCGAGAGCGGGTGCTCGCCGAAGACCGCCAGCACGCGCGCCCGGGGTCGGCCCGCGACGGCGGCGCGCGCGCGGCCCATGTCGCCCTCGATGCGCGCGCGCAGGGCCCGGGCCTCGTCGCGCTTGCCCACCAGCGCCGCGAAGGTGTCAATCGACTGGAGCACCTCGCTCACCGACTCGACGCGGGGGAAGAACACCCGCACGCGCATGCGCTCGAGGCGCTCGAGCACGGCCATGTCGAGGGGCCCCTGCACGCCCACCACGGCGTCGGGTCGCAGCGCCACGATGGCCTCGAGGGAGGGGTTGACCATGCCGCCCACGCGGGGGAGCGACGTGGCCTGCGGGGGGTAGTCGTCGTAGGTCGACACGCCCACCACGCGGTCGCCGGCGCCGAGCGCGAAGAGCATTTCGGTGGCGCTGGGGACGAGGGACACCACCCGGCGCGCGGGCGCCAGCGAGGGGTCGAGCGCGCCCATCGCGGCGTGGTCGCGGGCGCCGTCGCGCGCGTCGCGGCCGCGGCAGTGCGACGCGCCGAGCGCGAGGCCCGCCGCGAGCGTGAGGGTGAACGGTGTCGCGCGAGGGCCGTGCATCACCGCTGCGTCGTAGTGAAAACACCCCCCCGGCGCAAGTGGACTTCGCCCGCGCGATGCCCCTATGAATCACACGGTGACCACGCTGACGCCCGACGCGATCGAGGCGCGCCTCGCCGCGCTGCCGCGGCGCGAGATCGCGCATCGGGGCGCGCCCGCGGCCGTTCTCGTGGCGCTGTGCGCGCGCGGGGGGGAGCCCCACGTGCTGCTCACGCGGCGCGCGAAGGGGATGCGGCACCACGGGGGGCAGTACGCGTTTCCTGGCGGGCGCTGCGACGCAGGAGATCGCGACCGCGTGGCGACGGCGCTGCGCGAGGCCCACGAGGAGGTGGGCATCGCGCCCGACGATGTGCGCGTGCTCGGGATGCTCGACGACTTCACCACGAGCACGGGCTTCATCGTGACGCCCGTGGTCGGCTGGATCGCGCACCCCTACGCCTACGTGCTGTCGGAGCGCGAGGTGGCCCTGGCGGTCGAGCTGCCGCTGCGCGATTTTCTCTCGCCGCAGCCCGCGCGCACGCTCCTCTACGAGGGCTTTCGTCGCATCGTGATGGCCTTCGACGTCGACGGGCACTTCATCTGGGGTGCGACGGCGGCGATGCTGCGCGACCTCGCGCGGCGCCTCGGGCCTCGACCGCAACCTCCACGCGCACCGTAGGGGGCGCTGCGCTCCGATCGAGGCGCAGCCGCGCGCGCTGCGGGCGCCCGTCGACTTCGAAGCTCGCCGCGCGCGTCTGCCCGCGCAGCACGAGGTCGCGGAGCTGCGCGTCGGTGACCTTCTTGGCGCCCACGGCGAAGGGGATCACCGTGCGGCAGCCGTCCTTCCAGCGGGCGCAGCCCCAGGCGCGGTGCCCCACCACGATCGCGCCGAGGTTGCACACGGGGCACACGAGCCCCTCGACGGGAGCGCCCGCTCGGGCCCCCACCCCCGGCCCCGCCCCCACGAGTGGGGGCAGGGAGGTCGGAGCGGCTGTGACACTTCGGGAGGTCGGAGCGGCTGTGACACTTCGGGAGGTCGGAGCGGCTGTGACACTTCGGGAGGTCGGAGC
>CANMAT010000279.1 GCA_947494865.1 Deltaproteobacteria bacterium | reverse complement strand
CCCGCGCTCGTGGCGTCGCTCTCCGCGCGCCCGTGGCCGGGCAACGTGCGCGAGCTCGAGAACGCCGTGGCGCGCATCGTGGCGCTCTCCGACGGCGGCACCCTCGACGTCGACGCGCTCGCCGCGCTCGACCTCGACGCGCCGCCCGCGCCCGCGGTGTCGGCCAGCCTGCGCGACCAGGTCGACGGCTTCGAACGCGCGCTCCTCACGCGGGTGCTCGGGGAGTGCGCGGGCAACCAGTCGGAGGCCGCGCGCCGGCTCGGCGTGACGCGCACCACGCTCATCGAGAAGCTCAAGCGCCTCGGCGTAGACCGCTGAAAGTGACTGATTTATAGTTGTTTTACGAGGCGATCGCTCAGCCGACGGCGGTGCCGAAGGGGCGCGTTTGATCGGAGCGGGGCGCTGGGGGAAAGGGGTTGTCGCCGGGGCGCACGACGGGCACGTCGAGGCTCCGGGGCGCGGTCTTCGCGACGGGCGCGGCGGCGTCGGCGAAGGTGTCGTACCACCACGACCAGGCGACCATGACGAGCGCCACGAAGGCCGCAAAGCTCACGCCGATGTACCACACGAGCTCGCTCGGGACGCCGTCGGGGTCGAGGCGCGGCGCGTCGATGGCCACGAAGGCCGCGAGCGTGGTGAGCGGGTGAAACAGCACCGCGCGCGCGGGCCGCAGGAGCGCCGAGCGCCACGAGACGCGGTCGGCCCACGGGGCCGTGTCGAGCGAGAGCGGAGCGGGGCGCGGACCGATCTCGCCGCGGGCGGCGCGGGCGAGCGCGCGGAGGGCGCGCACGTTCCAGTCGGCGTGGGCGTCGAGCATCCACCCGCCGAGCGCGAACACCGGCGCGAGGAACATGTACCGCGGCTGCGGCTGCGCGGCGTGAAGCGCGATGAAGCCGCCCACGACGGCGAGGGTGCTGAGGCGAACGGCGAGGGCGTTCTGTCGGTGGCGGGCGACCTCGCGCTCGATGAGCTCGAGGTGGCGCGGGTCGTAGGGGGCTTCGGGGGCACGCGCGGCGGGCGTCGCGTCGCTCATGGGGGGCCTCGTGTTGTGGGGGTGCGCGGAGCGTAGCATCGCGCGCGAGAGTGCGTGTACGCTCGCGCGCCCAACGGATGAACGCTCAAGCCCTCGAAGAGACGCTCCGCAAGGCCGTCGGACAGCCCGTGACCGTGACGCGCGCCGCGCCCCTCGCGGGCGGCGCCTCGATGGAGACGTGGTCCCTCGACGCGACGGTGAACGGCGCGCCCGAGCGCCTCGTGCTCCGCCGCGACATGGCCGTCAACATGTACGCCGCGGCCCTCACGCGCGCGCAGGAGTTTCACCTCCTCGGGGTCGCGCACCGCGCGGGCGTGATGGTCCCTCTCCCCCGATGGTGCTACGCGGGCGACGAGTCCACGCGGCCCTTCTTCGTGATGAACCGCGTCGACGGCGAGAGCGTCGGGCGTAAGGTGGTGAAGCTCCCCGAGCTCGCCGCCGCGCGCGCCGCGATGGCCCGCGAGATGGGCCGTCAGCTCGCGCGCATCCACGCCGTGGCGCTCACCGACGACCTCGCGTTTCTGCCGCGTCCGCGGGCGGGCGAGCGGCCCTTCGAAGAGGCGCTGCGGGCGACGCGCGCCATCGTCGACGGGCTCGCGCGCGACAACCCCGTGTGGGCCTACGCCCTGCGCTGGCTCGCGACGCACGCGCCCGACGAGGGGGGCCGCGCGCCGGTGCTCGTGCACGGCGACTTTCGCGTGGGCAACCTCCTCGTCGCGCCGTCGGGCCTCGCGGCGGTCATCGACTGGGAGTTCGCCCACGTCGGCGACATGCACGAAGACCTCGCGTGGCCCACGCTGCGCGACTGGCGCTTCGAACGCGACGCGCTCACCGTCGGCGGTGTGGGCACCGTCGACGACCTGCTCGCGGGCTACGCCGAGGCGGGCGGCGCGCCCGTCGATCGCCGCGCGATGGCGTGGTGGGAGATCATGGGCAACCTGCGCTGGTCGGTGATGTGCCACGCGCAGGCCGAGCGGCACCTCTCGGGCAAAGACCGCTCCGTCGAGCTGGCGAGCCTCGGGCGCAAGTCGGCCGAGATCGAGTGGGAGATCGTCGACCTCATCGAGCGTCACGCGCAGGAGCACACGCTGTGAAGGCCATTCCGTCGCTGCGGCCCACGGCCGAAGAGCTGCTCGACGCCGCGCGCGAGCACATCGTGAACAAGGTGATTCCGACCATCGCCGACCCGCAGCTGCGCTTTCAGACGCTCGTGGCGGCGCACGTGCTGGGCGTGGTGGGCCGCGAGCTCTCGGCGGGCACCGCGCCCTTCAAGCACGTGCAGAGCGAGGTGCGCGCGCTCCCCGGCGCGCCCGCCGACGACGGCGCCCTCTGCGCCGCGATCGCCGCGGGCGCCTTCGACGACGAGGCCGCGGGCGCCCCGCTGCGACAGCACCTGCGCATGCGCACCGAGCTCGCCCTCATGGCGTGGAACCCGCTCTTCGTGATGCGCGTGAAGGCCGAGCGGTAGCCCCGTGCGCGCGCTCCGCCTCGCGGTGTGCGCGGCGCTCGTCGCGGTAGGCGCGGGCGTCGACGCGGTGCCGCCCGACCTCGCCGTGCAGTCGCGCGCGGCCACGGGCTCGCTCCCCAAAGGAGTGTCGATCTCGCCCGACGGGCGCACGCTCTACGTCACAAGTTACGGCAACGTAGGCGTGCGCAGCGTAGGGGTTTACGAGGCCGCGACGCTGCGCCGCACGGGCTGGATCGACGTCGCCGGCGTGGCCGTCGAGAGCGTAGCGGCGCCCGACGGGGCGACGCTCTACGTGTCGGATTTTCGCCGCGACGCGGTGGCCTTCATCGACCTCGCGCGCGGCCGCGTTCGGCGCGAGGTGCGCGTGGGCGCGCGGCCCAAGGTGCTCGCCCTCACGCGCGACGGCGCGCGGCTCTTCGCCGCCAACTGGAGCGGTCGCAGCGTGAGCGAGGTCGACACCGCCACCGGGGCCGTCGTGCGCACGCTCCCCGCGGGCGAGTGCCCCCGCGGCATGGCCGTCGCGCGCGACGGGACGCTCTACGTCGCCAACTTTCACGGCGACTCGATCGACGTGTTCGCGGGCCCCGATCGCGGGTCGCGTACGCGCCTCGAGGGCGTGTGCCGCGTGCCGCGTCACCTCGCGCTCTCGCCCGACGACGCGACGCTCTACGTGTCGTGCCTCGGCGACGACGCGGTCGCGGTGATCGACGCCGCGACGCGCGCCGTCACCCGCCGCGTGCCGGTGGGCGCGGCGCCCAAGGCGCTCGACGTCTCCGCCGACGGGAGCCTCCTCGCGACGGCCGACTACGGCGGGAGCACCGTCACCCTCGTCGACACGCGCGACTGGACGACGCGCACCGTCGAGGTGCCCACGCTCGATCACGCGAGCGGCATCGTGGCCGATCGCCGCGGCGCGCGCTTCTTCGTGACGGGCTGGTACGACAACCACGTGTACGCCATCGGCGCCGCGGGGGGCGAAGCCTTCGTCGCCACGGAGCTGGAGCGCGCGCGCACGCGAGCCCGCAGGGCGTTTCACGCCGCCAATCCGGTCGAGTAGGGGCTCCACCCGCGTACCTGGTAGAAGCCCCTACTGCGGACGGTGCGCCACGTCAGGACGCCGTGTCCCACACCGGGTGTTGCACATGGACACACCGGGCGTTGCACATATTAAAGCGCAGTTTTCACCATGCAGAAGCTGGCGTTCGCGCACGCGTTCGGGTTGAGTCGACGCCTCGACGACGCCCGAGGGCGTCTGTATATGACTCGTTCCGAGACATCACCCAGGGATCCAACGGGTATGCGTTCAGATCTGCACCTCGCGTTCGCCGCGTACACCGCATGCCTTGCGGCGTGCATGCTCACGGGCTTCGCGTACGGGTTGCACGCGCCTCCCGGGCTTCTTTTCGAACATTCGTGGCGTCTCGCGGGGCTCCTCGCGGTGCCGGGCATCGTGCTCGGCGCCGTCGCCATGATCGCGGCGCTGCTCATCCCGCGCGCGATCGAGCTGCTCCGCGCGGGCGTCGAGCGCCACCTCGCGGGCGTCGGCGCGGCGCTCGCGATCACGCCGCCCGCCTCCGTCGTGTGGCTCGCGCTCATGGTGCGCACCGAGCGCCACTTCGCTGGGTCGTTTCACAACCTGGGCCTCGCGGCGCTCCTCCTGGGCACGCTGTACCTCGGCTTCGCTGCGGTGCTCGCGGTGGGCTGCGTGGGCGCGGGCGCCTACCTCGCGCGGCGCCTCGACGGCCGCGCGGTCCCCGTGCGACGCGCGCTCGGCGAGCCCGCGCTCGTCGGCCTGGGCCTCGCGACGGCGCTCTTCGTGTATGGACTCGTCACGGGCGACGAGCTCGGCCGCGGGGGCCTCTTCTCGGTCTTCGCGGTGCTCCGCCAGCCCGAGATCGACCTCATCCCGGCGCTCATGGCGGCGTGCATCGTGGGAGGCACGGTGCTGTTCACGCTGCCGCTCCGCCGCTGGGGTGTCATCGTGGCGCCTGCCATGCTCGGATTCGCGCTTTTTCTCGCGGGCTCCGACGCGGTGCTCTTCGGCCGCAGCCCCGCGGGCGCGCGCATCGACGCGCGACCCGGCCCGGTGCAGTCGCTCGTCGAGGCGCTGCGCCGCGCGACCGACCACGACCGCGACGGCTTCTCGCAGTACTTCGGCGGCGGCGATTGCGACGACCGCGACCCGCACCGCAACCCCGACGCCATCGAGGTGCCCGGCAACGGCGTCGATGAAGACTGCTCGGGCCGCGACGCGCGCGCGCTCGTCGCGCTGCCGCCCGAGGCTTCGCACGCGTCGCTCCTCGCGGGCCTCCCCGTCGACATGAACCTCGTCGTGTTCACCGTCGACACGCTGCGCGCCGACATGATCGGCGGCGAGCGCGCGCGAGAGATCACGCCGAACCTCTCGCGCCTCGCCGCGCAGAGCGTCACCTTCGACCGGGCCTACGCGCTCAGTTCGAACACGATGCACGCCATCGGGCCCATGATGAGCGGGCGATATCCGACCGAGTGCCCGCGCACGAGCGAGCACTTCACGGGCTACCTGCCCGAGAACGTGATGGTCGCCGAGCGCCTTCGCGACCAGGGCTTCTGGACGGGCGGCATGGCGACGCACTTCTACTTCGAACCGCAGTACGGCCTCACGCAGGGCATCACCCACTGGGACGGCGCGGCCCACATGATCGGCGAAGACGCGTCGATCACCGGGTGGGACGACCGCCTCGCCGACCGCATGCTCGCCGCGCTGCAGCAGCCGTCGCTGCGCGCCGCCCCGCGCTTCTTGTTGTGGGGCCATTTCTTCGACCCGCACAACCCCTACGCGCCGCACCCGGGCCTCGCGCCGGCTGGCGCTAACGACCGCGCCGCGTACGAGCGCGAGGTTGCCTTCACCGACCGCCAGCTGGGCCGCGTGCTGGCCGCGCTCGAGGCGCTCCCCTCGTGGGATCGCACCGTCGTCGTGGTGACCGCCGACCACGGCGAGGCCTTCGGCGAGCACGGCACCCACTGGCACGGCGTCGAGCTGTGGGAGGAGCTCGTGCGCGTGCCGCTGCTGATCCGCGTGCCCGGCGTCGCGCCGCACCACGTCGCCGCCGCGCGCAGCCAGATCGACCTCGCGCCCACGCTCCTCGAGCTGATGCGCGCCCCGCTGCCGCCCGCCGACGCGCGCGACGCGATGTCGGGCCGCAGCCTCGTGAGCGACCTCGTGGGCGCCCCCGAACCCGAGCGCCCGATCTACATCGAGCTCACGCCCGACCGCTACAACCGCCTCCGCCGCGTGGTGCTCTTCGGCAACAAGAAGCTCATCGAGCGCGGCGCGGGCCGCTACGAGCTCTATGACATCGCGCGCGACCCCGACGAGCGCGTCGACCTCTCGCGCTCCGACCGCGCCGCCCTCGCCCGCAT
>CANMAT010000278.1 GCA_947494865.1 Deltaproteobacteria bacterium | reverse complement strand
TGTGCGAGTCGCTCGGCGAGGCCCTCGTGGCGCTCTCGCTCGTGGCGGGCTTTCGCATCGTGTCGGCGGGCGTAGACCGCGCGTCGGGCGACGTCACGTCGCTCCAGTGGGTGCGCGACGCCGAAGGCTCCGAGGTCACCGACTCAGGGCCCCCCGACGCGCTGCGCTCCGAGGTGATGGCCGCCCTCCTCGGCGACGCCGACGAGGTCGTCGAGCTCAGCGACGAGCCCGACGGCAACGAGCTCCGCGACTGCATCGGGGCGCGCTACGTGCTCCTCGCGCCGCTCTTCGGGCTCACCCTCCTGCGCCTCGAGGCCGAGGCCGAGTTCGAAGAGCCGCGGCTCATTCTCACCCACGAGCGGGGGCAGGAGGCGGTAGCCCTGCGGCAGTTCCGTCGCTTCCTGCGCTCGCGCGTCATCGACGTGCTGCAGCAGCAGCGCGCGCGCTCCGTGGCCATCGACCTCGAGCAGGCCGAGGTGGCGCGGCAAGACTTCGAAGCGGGCCGCTACGACGACGTGGTCACCCGCCTCGGGCCCTGGGTCGCGCCGCTGCTCATGTACCTTCGCACCCCCGAAGGCGCCGCCCTCGACCCCAAGACCCGCGCCGACCTCGGGCGCGCCCTCGGGCTCCTCGGCGAGTCGCTGCACCTCCTCGGCCGCAGCGAAGAGGGCGAAGAGACGCTGCGCCTCGCCGTGCAGTACGCCCACGACGGCCCCGCCGCGGGGGAGCTCTACCGCACCCTCGCGCGGCTGCTCATCGCCACGGGCCGCCGCGTCGAGTCCATCGGGCTCATTCGCCGCGCGCTCTCGCTCGAGCCCGCCGTGCGCGAGCTGGTGCCCGACCTCGCCCACGGGTACCTCGCCGCGGGCCGCACCGTGGCCGCCGTCGGCGTCGTGCGAGAGCTCCGCGCCTCGGGGGCCGACCTCGTGGTCACCGAGCCCATCGAGGTAGAGCTCCGCGAGCGCCTCGGCGACCACTACGCGCGCTTCGAAGCGCACGTCGCGCACGCCGACGGCTGAACGCCGCGTCCCCTCGCTCCGACCACGGTGCCCGCCGCGTACCGATCCGCCGATACGGTGCCCCGCACGGTCTTGACGTATCCCGCGGACCTTCTACCGTACGCGCGCCCCCTAAACTCCCCTCGACAGACGCTCTGCCTCTCGGAGGTTCAAACCCTGCCATGTCTCCTCAAACTTCGCGCTTCCTTCTCCTGACGCTCGCGGCCCTCGGCGGCGCGGCCGCGTGTTCGGCGCGCGGCAGCACCGGCGGCGGCGGCCCCATCGTCGAGACCGACACGCCCGTCGGCGACGACACCCCCGTCACGGGCCCCGACGTTGTGGTCTCGCCCGACGTGCCCGTCTCGCCCGATGTGCCCGTCACGCCCGACAACCCCGCGCCCGGCTGTCAGGCGCCCCGCGCCATGTGCGGCGCGAGCTGCGTCGACACCCTGAGCGACCCCTCCAACTGCGGCGCCTGCGGACGCGCCTGCACCAGCGGGCAGACGTGCTCCAACGGGTCGTGCACGGGCGGCTCCACGGGCTGCGCCGCGCCGCGCATCATGTGTGGCGCCACCTGCACCGACGTGTCGAGCGACATCGCCAACTGCGGCCTCTGCGGCCTGCGCTGCGCCACCGGGCAGAGCTGCGCGGGCGGCAACTGCACCGGCGGCTCGAGCACCTGCACGGCCCCCCGCCGCATGTGCGGCGCCACCTGCACCGACGTGACCTTCGACGCCGACAACTGCGGCGCCTGCGGCGTGCGCTGCGCCTCGGGCCAGGCCTGCGTGAGCGGCCGCTGCGGCGGCACCTCCACCTGCACCGCGCCCCGGCAGATGTGCGGCACCACCTGCGCCGACACCAGCACCGACGCCCTCAACTGCGGCTTCTGCGGCAACCGCTGCGCCACGGGGCAGACCTGCACCGGAGGCTTGTGCCGTACGGGTACCACCACCACATCTCGCGCGGGCGCGGCGTGCACGATGCCCGATCCTGCGGGGGGAGCAGACCCTGCCTGCGGCACTGGTGCTCTCCTGTGCATCCCCACGCCGACGACCCCCATCTGCTCGGGCAACTGCACGAATAACAGCTCCCAAGTGGCTGAGCGCGCAGCGTGCGGCGGCACGGGCTCCACCTGCCTCACACAGGGCGACACCGCCCCCACCTCATTCTGCATGACAGCCTGCTCTCCCACTAGCCCGACGGCGTGCCGCGCGGGCTTCGTGTGTACGGGATGGTGGTTCACCCACGCGGGCGGGACCCCCGATTCGCCGGGTTGTTTCCCCCACTGCTCTGCAGACTCGAACTGCCCCTCGGGGCAGCGCTGCAACGCGCGCACGGGCACGTGTGGCACCACCGGCGTCGATACGACGCGCCTCGTCGATGGCTCCCCGTGCAACCCGACCATCACGGTCACAGTGCCCGGCTCCACGACGCCGCAGAACATTCAGTGCCGTGGCATCTGCTTCCGCGCAGGCACTGCCACGCAGGGCATCTGCGGCAGCCTCATCAATGCCGCCATCTCGACGACCTGCGCCGACGACCCGGTGAACGTTGCGCCCCGCGCGCCGATGGGCACCGACAACCTCGCTATCTGCATCTGGCGCAACTGCACGCGCGGCACCGACTGCCGGGCGCCGCACATCTGCCGCTACCCCGAAGACGCGGCGAACCTCCCCGTCACCGACGCCGCCCCGCTCTGCGACTACCCGACGTCGGCCCAGCCGCGCAGCATTCTCTGATCGGTTTCGCCGCAGCTTCCCTCGTCATCGCCGCGCTCCCGCCAATTCACTTGTGATCTCGTCTGTGTCTGTTCGAGCATCAGTTCGATGAGCGACAGAGAGAGAGCCCGATTCGTCACGTTGGTAAGCCTCAGCGCGCTCGGGTGTCTGCCCGAGGTAGACTTCACCCCCTGCGCAAAGACAGACCGCTGCGTAGCCGTCGATCGAGCGCTCGATCGCGGGGACGCGCCCCTCGACGATGCCGCCGTGAGCGACGCACGCGCTGACATCGGAGGCGATCTCACGCTCTCTGGTGATGGCGCGGCGACTGATCTCGCTGGCCCCGACAGCGAGGCGGGCGCCTCGCTCGACGGGCCCGTCGATGTCGCTTGCTCCGCCGCGCAGCAAGCGTGCGAGGCACGGTGTGTGACGCTTGCGAGCGATCCGCGTCACTGCGGCGCTTGCGGTCGAGCGTGCACCGCTCCGAACGGTGGCACCTCGGAGTGCCGGTCGGGTGTGTGCGTCGACCGTTGTCCAATGGGCACGGTGCTACGCCCGGGCGTCTGCGACGTCCCTCCCGCACCGCGCCTGCTGTCGCCGTCGCCCACGTCGCGAAGCTCCACGCGACGCCCCAACCTCCGTTGGATGCTTCCCATGGGAGCTGAGGGAGTTCGCGTCGAGTTCTGCAGCACCCGTGACTGCGCGACGCCGTTTGGGACAGAAGAGTTCTTGGGTGCAGGGGGCACACCTCGGTCCAACCTGCCCGTGGGCGTTCTCTTCTGGCGTGCGCGTTCGATTGTTGGCGGCGTAACGGGCACGGCAGTGAGCGCGACGTGGGAGCTTTTCGTGCCAGCCCGAAGCGCTCCTGTGCAGACCTTTCAAGGCATGACGCTGGACTTCAACGGCGACGGGTTCACCGACCTGGCCGCGTGGAATCCGGCGGGGCGGATCGACCTCTACCTGGGATCGCGCGGCGGTTTGAGCGCAACGCTGGGGGGCTCACTACGGTCGATCCGCGCAGACTCGGCGGCGCTCAACCTCGCAGGAGACACCAACGGCGATGGCTACAGCGACCTCTTCGCGTCGGTGAACGGCACCACGTCGCTCTACCTCGGCGGCCCCGATGTGGGCACCGACATCGTAGGGCTCATGGTTTCGGTGCGCGAGGCTACGGCGGTCATCAAGGCGCAGGGGATCGGGGATGTGAACTGCGACGGGTACGGCGACGCTCTGGTGCTCGTCGCACCCCTCGCAGCGGCGCCTGACACATTGGAGATCTGGGCGCTCCACGGGAACACGAGCCTGGCTCTACCGTGGACGCGCGCGGTGTCGCTCGGCGCAGCGACGGACCTCTTGGGCGTAGGGTCGGCGGCCTTCAACGACGACGCGTGCGCCGACATCGCCATAGCGCGACGCTTCGCCGTCGAGCTCTTCCTGGGTTCGACCGGAGGCCTCAGCACCACGCGCGCAGCGACGCTCAATTTCATTGGCGCTCGCTCGCTCGGCCTCTTACTTGCGGGCGACCCTCGGGGCCTCGGCGTGAGCGACATCACGACCTACTACCGGCCGGTTCTGGGCGACGCGCTGATCGAGTCGCTCTACGCCACACCCGATTGGTTCTCATCGACGACGCCGGCACAACGACTCGGCCCGCTCGGTGTGGGCGTCACGCCCTTTGGCGACGTCGACAACGACGGCCACGCCGACTGCGCAGCGGTCGCCGCCGACGGCGTGCGCATCTATCGGGGCACAAGCGCGGGTTATGCCGCCGCGCCCTACGCGACCCTCGCAGCCCCCGGCGATGCGAGGCCGCGCAGCGCCGCCAACACAGACTTCAACGGTGACGGCTATGCCGACCTCGTGGTCACCTCGTCGACGGGACTCACCGTGCACGCAGGCGCTGCGTCTCCCCCCGCAAGCCCCGGAGCGCCCCTCCGCGGCGTATCTTCGACGATCGCGTTCTAGCGGTAACCGCTCCCCGTTCGTTGCGCTTGACGGCGCGCGCAGACTCTCTACCGTGCCGTCGAGACTCACAATGCAACCTCGCTCATGGCTCGCCCTCGTCGCGCTCTGCGCGCTCAGCCCCGTCGCGTGCACGACCGCCGGCGGCGGCGGCTACTACTTTCCTGACGAAGACGCGGGCGACGACGCCAAGGTCGACGCCGAGGCCGACGCGAAGCCCGTCGGTGTGCCCGTCGCGTGCGACCCGCCGCGCGCCACCTGCAACGGCCTGTGCGTCGACACCCGCACCGACGTGCGCAACTGCGGCGGCTGCGGGCGCCTGTGCCCCAGCGGCCAGCCCTGCGCCGACGGCGCCTGCATGGGCGCGCCCCCCACCTGCGCCGCGCCGCGCGCGCTCTGCGGTTCGAACTGCGTCGACACGCTCTCCGACGCCGCCAACTGCGGCGCCTGCGGCCGCGCGTGCCCCAGCGGGCAGACGTGCGCCGACGGGTCGTGCCGCGCGCCGGGGCCCACGTGTATGGCCCCGCAGGTGCTCTGCGCGGGCCGCTGCGTGAACACGCAGGCCGACACCGCCAACTGCGGCGGCTGCGGCCGCGCCTGCGCCACGGGGCAGACCTGCACCGCGGGCGTGTGCGCCACGTCGCTCCCCGGCTGCGCGGCGCCCCGCATGCTGTGCGGCGCCACCTGCACCGACGTCGACAACGACGTCGCCAACTGCGGCTTCTGCGGCATTCGCTGCGCCGCCGGGCAGACGTGCACCACGGGCCTGTGCTTCGGCGGCTCCACCTGCGCCGCGCCGCGCACCATGTGTCCGTCGGGCTGCACCGATACGCAGAGCGACGCGGCCAACTGCGGCACCTGCAGCCGCCCGTGCGCCGCGGGGCAGACGTGCTCCTTCGGCGCGTGTCAGAGCACCGCGGGCGGCACCTCGCGGGCGGGCGCCGCCTGCACCACGCCGGGCAGCGACCCCGCCTGTGGGGCGCTCATGTGCCTCAACACGGGCGCGCGCCCGGTGTGCTCGAACACCTGCGTCAACAGCCCCTCGCAGACCGCCGAGCAGTCGATGTGCGGCGGCGCGGGCTCTACGTGCCTCACGCAGGGCGACGGCGCCGCGGCCAACTCGTTCTGCATGGCCTCGTGCCGCACGGCGGGCACCACGACGGCGACGGGCGCGTGCCGCGCGGGCTTCGTGTGCACCGGCTGGTGGTTCACCCACGCGGGCGGCACGC
>CANMAT010000277.1 GCA_947494865.1 Deltaproteobacteria bacterium | reverse complement strand
TGTCGTTCAGCCCGGTCTCCGACGCGTCGAGCATCGTGCTCGGGGCCATTGTGATCGGCCGCGACGTGACCGACCAACGCACCCGCGAGGAGCAGTTCGCGCGCGCCGACAAGCTCGCCACCGTGGGCCGCCTCGCGGCGAGCGTTGTGCACGAGATCAACAACCCTCTCACGGCCATACTCGCGTATTCCGAGCAGCTGGCGCGGCGCACCACGCCCGCTGCCGACCCGCGCGACACCTCGCGCGCCGAGCGCATCGTCGAGGCGGCCGAGCGCATCCGGTCGCTCGTGCGTCGGCTCCTCGCGTACACCCCGTCGGCCACCGAGCAGCCGTGCGCACTCTCGCTCGGTGATGTCGCGTCCCAAGCGGGCCTCTTCTGCGAGCATGTGCTGCGGGAGCGCGGCGCGTCGCTGGAGCTGCGCCTAGACCCCGAGGCTTCCACGGTCTACGGCCTCCGCGGCGAGCTCACCCAGGTGTTCGTGAACCTCATCACCAACGCCTCGCACGCGACCACACAAGGCTCGGGTTCCATCGAGGTCTCGGTGCTGTCGCCCGAGGCGGGCGTCGTGCGGACCACGGTGCGTGACAACGGCCACGGCATCGCGCAGAAGGACCTCGCGCGCGTGTTCGAACCTTTCTACACCACCAAGGGAGACGGCCAGGGCACGGGCCTCGGCCTCTCGATCGTGCGCAGCATTCTCGAGCAGCATCGAGCCGCGCTCCAAATCGAGAGCTCCGTAGGCATCGGCACCACGATTACCGTCGACTTTCCCGCTCATCACGGGTGACCGACAGTCGCTCGCCGCCTTGTGTGCCCGCAGCGTGCGCTTGCGATGCGGCGGGTTCGGCGATACGGTCGCTCCCCCTTCAGGAGATACCATGGCCCGCGTAACCGTCGAAGACTGCCTGGATCAAGAAGAGAACCGTTTCGCCCTCGTGATTCTCGCGGCCGTGCGCACGCGACAGCTCATGAAGGGCGCCCGGCTCCAGATCGACCCGCACAAGTACCGCAACAAGCCCTCGGTGCTCTCGCTCCGCGAGATCGCCGCCGGCAAGCTGCACTTTCATCGCCCGTCGCGTGATGCGGTCGAGGAGTACATTCAAGAGCAGAAGCGCCGCTTCGGCTGACCGTCGCCATTCGAGGCCGTTCGTACGACGGCCCCGTCGCCCCCTACGACGTTCCCCCCTTTCGCACAGGATATGCCCCGCGCCTGGCAAGTTCTTCCATGGCGCGTTGGCTGTCTGCGTTCTTCCATCGATCATAGAGTTGCACGATCGAGCGGGTGATCCCGCCGAGCGCCTGCGACTCTGCCACCTCGGCGAGCACGTCGACGAAACGTGGAAACCGTTCTCCGAGTTCGTTGAGCGCCACAGGCTCGGTGCCCTCGGCGCCGCGCGCGAGCGCGGCGGCCTCGCGGTACGCGTACGCCCCGACATGCACGTAAAAACCCGTGTTGCCCTGCGCGCGCTCAACGTGCTCGCTGAAGAGTCCCGTGAGGTAGAGCGCCCCGTCACCCACCGTCTGGAGCCCGACGCAGCGGGCGCCGTCGGGCAGGGCGAGCGCCTCATCGAGAATGCGAACGATGGGCTTGTCGAGGAACTCTGCTGCCGGTCGGGCGGCGTACGTCACCAGCACGCCGGCGATGTAGTCGGCGGTCTCCGGCGAGGCGTCCACCCGCTGCCTGCGCATGGCCGCCAACAACAGCGCACGGAAGTAGCCGCTCAGGTCTGCGCACGTCTCGATCGTCATGGCGTCGCTCCTCTCGGTGGATGGTGCGAGCGCCAGGCCGAGCGCTGAGCGGCCGGGCGATCACGTCAATGGGAACCTACGGAGTAGAAACGGCCGGGGCACGGTTTCGCATGAATCCGTGACCAGTCCCGCTCGACGAGCGACGGAGATCTCTTCTGCGGGTCGACGCCCGGTTGGCACACCCACATCGAGAGTGCCAACCTGTTGAAACCACCGCAGTTCGAGAAATTCGTCCCCCTCGGAGCGGGGGCCTTGACAGGGGCGTCCGGGGGCGTATCTTCCGCGCCGCTCCTGGCAGTTGATCTGAGGGAGTGCCAGAAATCAAAAGTGGTCTGTGGCGCCTCTGCGCCTCGTTCCCACGAGGTGATGTGCAAGCGTTCCGACCGCTGGTGGTTCTGTCTACACGCTCGGGTCAAGCCAACAGGGGACCCCGCAACCGTCAAACGGTCTTTCGCAACCGCGCGAGCCGCTCAGCTCTGCGCAGCACAACCCGATTGGAGACAACCATGAAGATTCGTCCTCTGCACGACCGCATTCTCGTCCGCCGCCTCGAGGCGGAGCAGCGCACCAAGGGCGGCATCATCATCCCCGACAGCGCCAAGGAGAAGCCCATCGAGGGTGAGGTCGTGGCCGTCGGCAACGGCAAGCACGACAAGGACGGCAAGCTCGTTCCCCTCGAGGTGAAGGCCGGCGACAAGATTCTCTTCGGCAAGTACTCGGGCACCGAGGTGAAGGTCGAAGAGGTCGAGCACCTGATCATCCGCGAGGAAGACATCCTCGGCATCATCGAGCGCTGATCGCAGCACCCCGTTTACGGCCTCTCAAACAACAGCTTTCAACGCGGAGAAGTTCAGATGGCAGCCAAGGAAATCGTTTACCAGGAAACCGCCCGCAAGCTCGTGCTTCACGGCGTCGACGCCCTCGCCAACGCGGTGAAGGTCACCCTCGGTCCCAAGGGCCGCAACGTGGTGATCGAGAAGTCGTTCGGCTCGCCCGTGGTCACCAAGGACGGCGTCACCGGCGCCAAGGAGATCGAGCTCGAGAACAGGTTCGAGAACATGGGCGCCCAGATGGTGCGCGAGGTCGCTTCGAAGACCTCGGACACCGCCGGTGACGGCACCACGACGGCCACCGTGCTCGCGCAGTCGATCTTTCGCGAGGGCTCGAAGCTCGTCGCCGCGGGCCACAACCCGATGGAGATCAAGCGCGGCATCGAGAGGGCCGTGGAGGCGATCGTGGTCGAGCTCAAGAGCCGCGCCAAGCAGACGCAGGACCCGAAGGAGATCACGCAGGTTGGCACCATCTCGGCCAACGGCGATGAGACCATCGGCGAGCTCATCGCGAAGGCGATGGAGAAGGTCGGCAAGGAGGGCGTGATCACCGTCGAAGAGGCAAAGAGCGCCGAGACGACGCTCGACGTGGTCGAGGGCATGCAGTTCGACCGCGGCTACCTCTCGCCCTACTTCGTGACCGACCCCGAGCGTATGGAGGCCGTGCTCGAGGACGCCTTCATTCTCATCTCCGAGAAGAAGATCTCGAACATGAAGGACCTGCTCCCGGTGCTCGAGGGCATCGCGCGCCAGCAGAAGCCCCTTCTCATCATCTCGGAGGACGTCGAGGGCGAGGCCCTGGCGACCCTCGTGGTGAACAAGCTCCGCGGCACGCTCCAGTGCACGGCCGTCAAGGCCCCGGGCTTCGGCGACCGCCGCAAGGAGATGCTCAAGGATATCGCCATTCTGACCAACGGTCAGGTGATCTCCGAGGAGCTCGGTACCAAGCTCGAGAACGTGACCCTCAGCGACCTCGGGCGCGCCAAGCGCGTCAAGATCGACAAGGACAACACAACCATCATCGACGGCGCGGGCTCGCCCGACAAGATCAAGGCCCGTGAGCGCGAGATTCGCGCCCAGATCGAGAACACCACCAGCGACTACGACCGCGAGAAGCTCCAGGAGCGCCTCGCCAAGCTCGCGGGCGGCGTGGCCGTGATCAAGGTCGGCGCGGCGACCGAGGTCGAGATGAAGGAGAAGAAGGCCCGCGTCGAGGACGCGCTCAACGCGACGCGCGCGGCCGTGGAAGAGGGCATCGTGCCCGGCGGCGGCGTAGCGCTCATTCGCCTCGCTGCGACGCTCGACTCGGTGAAGCTCAACGCCGAGCAGACCTTCGGCGTGAACATCATCCGCCGCGCGTGCGAGGAGCCCCTCCGCCAGATCGCCGCCAACGCGGGGATCGAGGGCGCGATCGTGGTGAACAAGGTCCGCGAGGGCAACTGGTCGTTCGGCTACAACGCCGCGACGGACACCTACGGCGACATGCTCCAGATGGGTGTGATCGACCCGGCCAAGGTCGTTCGCTGCGCGCTCCAGAACGCCTCGTCGGTGGCGGGCCTCATGCTCACGACCGAAGCCCTCGTGGCCGAGCGCCCCAAGGACGACAAGAAGCCTGCGAGCGGCGCCGGTGGCGGCCACTCGCACGGCGGCGACATGGACTTCTGATCGAGGTCTGATTCGCTGACGTCGCCCCGCTTCGGAAGGCAGTTCGTTCTGCCCTTCGATGCGGGGCGATGTGCATTTCAGGTGGTTGTTTGTGATACCCTCCGCGCGCTCATGCGCCCGGTTTTTTCGCTTGCGCTCGTCGCCTCTCTCGCTGCATGCGAAGGCACTGCCCCTCCCCCCCGACGCGAGCGCACCGTGGCCAACTCGCGCCGCTCGCCTTGGGCGCGCGCGCGCGGCCGGGTCGCGGCCACGCCGCCCGATGTCGACTCCGTGGCGACGTGTCCCCGCGAGGCGGTGCGCGCCCTCGCCCGCTACCGTCAGGGTCGCACGCTTCACTTCGGTCCGCTTTGCACCGACGTCTACGGCGGCCGCTTCTCGGCGGTGATGGCCACCGGTACGGAGGCCGAAGCGAGCGACGTGTGGGTGCTCTTTCACGACACACGTGGCGACGAGGTGCACCGCGTGAGGCGCTTTCCTGTGGGAGCACACATCTCGTTCGGGCGCATCTCGCAGGGCTGGGTGTACCTCCTGGGCCGCGGTAACGCGCTCGACGACATGCCTGCCGGGGGGCAGCTTCTGGCCATTTTTCCGCTGCCGCGCCCGGCCGACAACGTCGCGCCCGAGATTGGACTGCTCTCGCCGCTCGAGGCCCCGCTGCTGCGAGCCACAGACGTTGAGGACCTCGATCGCAGGCTCGCGTTTCCGGTGCCGCCGCGCGATCCGCCCGCGCGCGAGGCGCAGCGCCTTGTAGCCGACCTCGCCCAGCGAGGCCCCAACGCGCTCCTCGACCATTTGAGCCCTGAGGGGTCGCCCACGCTGCGCGCCTGGCAGGTGGGCCTCTTTCAAGAGACCGACTACGTGTCACCGCAAGGCGACCCCACGAGCCCTCACCTCGCGCGCGCGGTGGCCCTCTTGCGCGGCCTCTCGTCGTCGATGGACTGCGCGGCCGGCGACCGTTGCGTGGCGCGCGGCGACCTCGCGGCCGACCCAGGCGCCACGCGCGCGCAAGTGTTTCTTCGCTATGAGGGCCAGCGCATCGTCGTGGCTGCGATGCTTTCGGGAGCCAGCGCGGCGACCTTTGAAAGCGCGTCGGTGCCTCGCCCTTCGTGGGGCGCCGAGGCGCCGGGCACGCCCGAGGATCAAGCGCTGGCAGAGTCGCTCACGCTCGACGGTGCGGTGCAGGGCGCCGTCGTGACCGCCGCGCGCGGTGACGCGCGGGCGCTCGCGTTTCAAGTGTCGCGCGCGCTCGGCGGCTCGGAGACCCGGCTCTACGTGGTTCAGCCGGACCACGCGCCGCGCCCCTACACCGACCGCTCGATCGGGCAGGTTACGCTCGGGAGCACAGAGCTCCACCTGCGGGACTATGAGCGCGATGGCGGGCTCGAGCTGGTGACGCTAGGGCGCTCGCGCGACGATGCGCCCGTGTTCTCGGTCGCGAGCGTGTCCGCCCCGGCGACGGTGTCACAGCACGAGCTCACGCACCGCCTCGACATGCTGCGCGCCACCTTCGGCGACACGGAGCTTCGGGCGTTCGATAGCCACCTTCGGAGTTTTCGCGCCTACCCGAGCGAGCGCGACGTGGCCTGCGCCACGCTCGAGCGCATCGCCGGGGGTGACGCGCACGAGTTCTGGTCGGCGGTCGGCGCGAGCCTCGCGACGATCACCTACC
>CANMAT010000276.1 GCA_947494865.1 Deltaproteobacteria bacterium | reverse complement strand
TACGTGGAGTACGTGGGAGAGGAAAACTGGCTTCTCGGAAACCCCAGTGGGGCCGGCGAAATTCTCCATCTTCCGGTTCCTAATGGAGAGGTTCGGGTCGTTCGAGATTATGTTGTTGTGACGAACGAAGTGATGCGTGATGCCGTTTCGAACTTCCTGCTCACGGGTACCATGAAGGACTCGTGTTATTGGATTCGTTCGAACGATCCTGCTCTTGAGATTCCGACGTAGCAACGGATTGCCAGCACCTGAACGTCGCAGGAGAACGACTACGCTGGGTGTGTTTCCGATCGTGCTCACGGGCCCCGGAGTTCCTGGATCGGCTTGAATATGGGGCAGAGCCGTGCAAGGGCGGGGTTGTTGAAGCCAGCCCTTTCAACGTGGGTAGCTAGGCCACCCGCATAACTTCGCGCAGTCGTAGATCGCCGAGAGCTCCGGGATGAGCTTGCAGACACGGTCCTCCGAGGGCAGGGAGAGGTTGCGAAGCCAAACTCACCACCCCCAGGAGGACCGTGCCTCCCAAGACTGCCCGAGCGACCTCGCCGTCGCAACCCCATCATTCGACCCGCCAGCGACCTCGCCACGAGCGCGTCGCCACCGTGATTGATCTCGAAGCGGCCCGTCAGGCACGCGCTTCGACGCGCGCCGTGGCCCGCACGCGGGGCGTCTCTGAGAGCACGCTGCGCGGCTGGCGCCAGCGCGCCCACGACGACGATCTCTCCGACCCGGTGCGACGCTTCTTCGAGACCCCCGACGGGCTGCGCTTGCTCCATCGCATCGTCACCGCCGCCCTCGTCGTCATCGTCTTGATGGGCGGCAACGGCGTCGCACTCGTTCGCGCCTTCCTCGTGTGGTGCGGGCTCGACGGTCTGGTGGCCTGCTCCGATCGGCACCTGCACGGGCGCGTGTCCGCGCTGCACGACGCGGTGGGCGCCTGGGGCGACGCCGAGCGGGCGCGGCTCGCGGTCACGATGCCGACTCGCGCCCTCAGCATCTGCGCCGACGAGACCTTCCACGACGGGATGCTGCTCGTCGCGCAGGAGCCGCGCTCGGGCTTCCTCCTCGTCGAGAAGCGCAGCGAGCGGCGCGATGCGCAGACGTGGGATCGCGCGGTCCGCGAGGGCATCGCGGGGCTCCCCGTGACGATCGAACAGGTGACCAGCGACGAGGCCGACGGGCTGATCGCGATGGCGCGCAAGCACCTCGGAGCGCAGCACACGAGCGACGTCTTCCACGGTCAGCATGAGCTGTGCGGGGGCCTGTTGGGCGCGCTGCGAAGCCCGCTCCGCGTCGCCCGCGAGGCCCTCGACGCCGCGCGCTCGGCGCTCGACAAGGTCGTCGCGGCGCACGCGGCGTGGCAGGGCGCGCCGCGCACCCCAGGACGGCCCCCGCAGTGGGACGAGAAGATCGCGCAGGGCACCGAGGTCGTCGCCCAGGCCGAGGGCGCACTGCATCGGCTCCTGACGCAGAAGGCGGGCCTGTGCGAGGCGATCCGAGACCTCGGCGAAGCGGTGTGGCCGATCGATCTTCGATCGGGCGAGTGGCTCTCCTCCGAGGGCGTTCGCGCGCGACTCGAAGGGATCTTCGACGAGATCTGGCAACGCGCCGCGGAGCTCGGGCTGCCCGAGCGGACGATCGCGTCGATCACGAAGGCCCGACGCCTCGTGGACGTCTGGGTGAGCACGGTCGCGTGGTGGAATGGGCAGGTCCAGAGGCGCTTGTACGAGGCCCCCGTTGCGCCCGAGGTGCAGGGCCTGATGCATGCCGTGTTGATCCCGGCAGCGTTGTTGGAAGAGGCCCGCCGTCGCGCTCCTACCGGGATGGTGCGTCGCGCGTTGGCGGCGGTGATCACGGAGGTGACAACGCCGCTGCGCGAGGCCGAAGGCGTGTGGTCGCAACTGCCCGAGGAGACACGACGCGCGGCGAGCGCGCTGGCGATGGAGTGCGCGGGCCTGTTCCAACCCTCGAGTTCGTGCGTGGAAGGTCGCAACGGGTACCTCTCGCTGCGTCATCATCACCTGCACGCGCTCCCCGCGCCGTGGCTCAAGACGCTGACGGTGCTGCACAACTTCGTGATCCGGCGCGACGACGGCACCACCGCCGCCGAACGCTTCTTCGGTCGCGAGCCCGACGACCTGTTTGAGCACCTCGTCGCTGTCACGCCGCTTCCAGCGCGACCGCGCACCCGCCGCCGTCGGGCCGTCCCCGACCTCTTTGCCGCTGCGGCCTGACACTGCGCGAAGTTATGCGGGAGGCCACCCGCTCGTTGGTACCGTGCTCAACGATCGGTATCAGATCCATTCGGTGCTCGCCAACGGCGGCATGGGCAAGATTTATCGCGGCGAGCAGATTCCGCTGGGTCGCGCGGTGGCCATCAAGGTGCGCCACATCGGCTATGTCGGTAGCAAAGAAGACCCGCAGTTTCAAAAGCGGTTCTTCCTTGAGGCGAGCATTCTTTCGAAGCTGCAGCACCCCAACGTGGTGACGCTCTTCGATTATGGCCGCATCGAGAAGTCTGACAACGCCTACTTCATGGTGATGGAGTTTCTCCCCGGAGAGACGCTCCACCGTCGGCTCCGCGCGCGGGGCGTGCTGCCCGCCACGGAGACCCTCGCGCTCGTGCGGCAGATCGCGCGGGGCCTCCGCGAGGCGCACCGCCATGAGGTGGTGCACCGCGACCTCAAGCCCTCCAACGTGATGCTCGTGGCCGACGACGACGGCGACGAGGTGGTCAAGATCGTCGATTTCGGCCTCGTGAAGATGCTCGCCGAGGGCGCCGAGGAGCTCACCAAAGACGGCACCTTTCTCGGGTCGCCGCGGTACATGTCGCCCGAGCAGATCTCGCACGGGCGCGTCGACCACCGCACCGACATCTACTCTCTCGGCATCATCATGTACGAGTGCCTGTGCGGTCGGGCGCCCTTCGACAGCGAGAAGTCGGTGCACACGCTCATCGCGCACCTGCAGCAGCCGCCGCCGCCGATGCGGGAGAAGAACCCCGACGTCGCCGTGCCCTAGGAGCTCGAGCTCTTCGCCCGCCGCTGCCTCGAGAAAGACCCCAACGCGCGCCCCGCCTCGATGGAGGAGTTTCTCCGCGGGCTCTCCGACTGCGAGAGCGCCATGGGCCTCGCGCCTCAGAGCGGCCGCAACACCGTGCCCCCGGTGTCGGGCTCGTTCTCGGGCGCCTCGCAGGCTGCGCCCGCCGCCATCGCCACCCCCGCGACCGCCGCCGACACGACCAGCGCGCGCCACGATGCCGGCGCCGTCGCGTCGAGCGTGCGCCCCTCCGCCCCGCCGCTACCCGCCGCGCCCGCGGTCTCGGCGGCGCCGCCCGCCCCCGCGACGTCGGCCAACACGCGGCTCATCTACGCGCTGGTGGTGGTCATCGCGCTCCTCGCGCTGGCGCAGGTGCTGCGCCCCGCGCTCGCGCCGAACGCGGCGCCCGCGACGGCCAGCGGCGCCGCGGCCGCGCCGACGAGCTACGAGCTCGTGATCGACAGCGTGCCGTCGAGCGCGCAGGTGCGCGAGGGCTCCGCCCTCCTCGGCGCCACGCCCCTCACGCTGGTGATCGACAACCGCGCGGTGCAGGCGCGCGGGCGCCGCCTCGAGGTGCGCCGCGAGGGCTTCGCGCCCTTCGAAGTCCCCGTCGGGGCCTCGACGAGCACGTCGGTGCGGGTGATCGCCAGCCTCTCGCCCAGGGCGCTCCCGCGCCGAGCCCCGTCGCGGTGTACGACCTCGTGCTCGAGAGCACGCCCGCGGGCGCGCGGGTCTTCGAGGGCGGCGTCTTTCTCGGCATGACGCCCTTCACCCTGCGCGTCGACAACCAGTCTCTCGCGACGGTGCCGCGCCGCCTCGAGGTGCGCCGCCCCGGCTACGCGACCTTCGTGGTGCCCGTGAGCCCTTCGAGCTCCGCCTCGGTGCGGGTGATCGCCCCCCTCGTGGCCTCCGCGCCCGCCCTGCCGCGCCCGCCGCGCCGCGAGGTCGCGCCGCGGGTGATCACCGCGCCGACCCCGACGCCTGCGCCGCAGCCCCCGGTCACCGCCCCCGGCTTCCCCAACCAGATCCGCAGACAGCGATGAACACCCCGCCTCGGTCTACGCTCGGCACGATCCTCTTCGCCTCCCTCCTCCTCACCCGAAGCGCCGCCGCCGACGACCTCGCCGACGAGGCCGACCTCGAGTTCGAGGTGGGCACCGAGGCCTACCAGGCCCGTCAGTTTCGTGTCGCGCTCGAGCACTTTCTCACGTCGAACCGCCTCGTGCCCAACCGCAACGTGGTGTTCAACATCGCGAATTGCTACGAGGCCCTCGGGCGCTTCGCCGACGCGCACCGGTACTACTCCCTCGCGCTCCAGGGCGAGGTCGACGCCGCCGCCCGCACGGCCATCGAGCAGTTGCTCTCGCGCATCGCGCCCCGCGTCGCGGTGCTCCGCGTGGCCTCCGACCCGCCCGGCGCCACGATCTACATCGACCGCCGCGACCTTGGCCCGCGCGGCATCACCCCGCGCGCCATGGCCTTCGCGCCCGGCCGCTACCGCGTGATCGCCGAGCTCGCGGGCTACGAGCCCGCCACGTCGGAGCCCATCGACCTGCGCCTCGGCGACGCGGCGCCCGTCACCCTCCGCCTGTCACCCATTCTCGGCACGGTGCACCTCGAGAGCGACGCGCCCGCCTCGGTGCGCGTCGACGACGAGCGCGGCGACGCCCGCTGCACCACGCCCTGCGACCTCACGGTGCCCCCGGGCCGCCACCGCTTCTTCTTCTCCGCCGAGGGGTACCAGGTGGCGACCGAAGAGGTCGACGTCGCCGCCCGCGAGACCACCCCGGTGCGCGCCCGCATGGCGCCGCTCACGGGCTAGGTCGTGGTGAGCGCCGACGAGCGCGACGCCCTCGTCGAGGTCGACGGCCGCGCGATGGGCTTTACGCCCGCCGTGGTCAACGTGCAGGTGGGCACGCGGCGGGTGCGCATCTCGCTCCCGGGGTACCGCCCCATCGAGCGCACGCTCGACGTGCGCACGGGCGCCGAGTCGCGCGTCGACGTGGCCCTCACGCGCGTCGAAGAGGTCTCCGCGGTCTCGCGTACGACCGAGAGCCTCGACGACGCGCCGAGCTCGGTCACGGTGATCTCCGGGCAGGAGATTCGCGCGATGGGGTACCCCACCATCGCCGAGGCCCTCCGCGGCGTGCGCGGGGTGTACCTCAGCAACGACGGCACCTACGAGACCGTAGGCTTCCGCGGCTTCGGCCTCCCGGGCAGCTACGGCAACCGCGTGCTGGTGCTCGTCGACGGGCACCCCGCCAACGAGAACTGGTACAACGGCTCGTTCATCGCCTACGACGCGCGCGCCGACCTCGAAGACGTCGAGCGCATCGAGGTGGTGCGCGGCCCCGGCTCGGTGCTCTACGGCTCCAACGCCTTCTCGGGCATTATCAACGTGGTGACGCGCGGGCGCACCTCGCCCAACGGCGCCGACGTGGGCCTCTCGACCAGCCAGTACGGCACCGTGCGCGGCCGCGCGGGCGTGCGCTGGAGCCGCGGCAACATGGGCTTCTGGGCCTCCGTCGCGGGCGCCTACGGCGTGGGGAGAGACTTCTACTTCCCCGAGCTGGCGCGCCCCGCCATGGGCACGACGCCCGCGGTCGACGGGAACTCGCGCGGCGCCGACGGGTTTCAAGCGGGCACCGTGACGGGCCGCTTCTGGTGGCGCGATTTCACCCTGCAGTGGCTCTACAACGTGCGCCACAAGAGCGTGGCGACGGGCGAGTACGACACGCAGCTCGGCAACCCGGGCACCTTCTGGCGCGACTCGCGCGGCTTCGTCGAGGCCCGCTTCGAGCCGCACCTCACCGACACCGTGCAGCTCTTCACCCGCGCGTACGCCAACCAGTTTGGCTTTCGCTCGCGGTACATCTACGGCGGCGAC
>CANMAT010000275.1 GCA_947494865.1 Deltaproteobacteria bacterium | reverse complement strand
CCGCATGACTTCGTGGTGACCGACCTCATGATGCCCGGCGTCGACGGCGTGTCGCTCGCCCGCCGCATCGCTGCGCGCTACCCCGAGCTCCCCATCGTGCTCGCGAGCGCGTTTCCCATGTGCCGCGCGCAGATCGACCGGCTCGACATTCACGGCATGCACTTTCTCTGCAAGCCCCTCGACATCGACCGCCTGCTCGCGCTCCTCGGCAAGGGCCGCGTAACTACGGGCGCCCTCCCCGTCGTGCCCCCTGCGCACGATCGCGTCACCGCCTAAGATCCTCTCCGCACACATCTCATCGCCATCGCAGCGCGTGTCGAGACACGCGCCGTGGGGCCTCCTCGCGCGGCGACCCTTTGGGGGCTCGCGACATGAGGCGATCGCCGCGTGCTTCGGCACGCGGGCGATGCGTCGGTGATGTGCGAGTGGTTCGGGAGGAGAGAGGCGGAGGAGGGAGCGGCGTCAGGTCAGTGCGGGGCGCCGGCCTGCTGCTGCATCTGGCGACGGATCTGCTCCATGAGCTCCGGCGGAATCTGCGGCGAGCCGCCACCGGGGCCGCCGGGGCCGCCCGGGCCGCCCATCATGGGCATCTGGAAGCCGCCCGACGGGGGCGCCGCGGGGGCGCTCGCGTCGGCCGACGCGTCGGCGCCGCCGTCGACCGGGAGGGGAGCCTGCAGGGCCGAGAGCGTCGGGCTGATCGCGTCGGCCTGCGAGCGCGAGATCACGAACACCACGTCGGAGCCTTCGCGCCGCGCGAGCGCCTCCTGGTCGCCGCTGTTGTTGCCGAGTCGCACCACGATGCGCTGCGCGCCCGCGTCGCTCGAGGTCTCGAGCGTCACGCGCGGCGAGGCGTCGTTGATGCCCGTCGAGGCCGCGGGCTCGGCGAAGTCCGAAGCGTGGAGGTTGGTCACCGCGTCGACGAGCGAGCTCACCTTGGCGGTGTCGAGGCGGTCGACCGCGGTGCCCGCGGCGGGCGTCCAGGTGTCGCCGCTGCGCGTGAACTTGTAGGTGACCCCGCGGTTCACCCACTCGACGGAGCGCACGTCGTCGCGGGCGACGCGCGTGACGTTGCGGTCGCGCCAGTCGCGGGGGGCGCGCGTCACCATGCCGTTGATGGCCTGGTCGACGCGGAAGATCTCGACCTTGCCCGGCGCGCGAACGGCCGTGCCCGAGTCGATGTTGGTGCCGACGAACACGTCGACGAGCACCGCGGAGCCGGCCTTCAGCGTCACGCGCGTGGCGTGGGCGTCGTCGACTTCGAAGGTCTCGTACGAGCTCGCGCTGCGGCCGGCGACGGAGACCACGTTCATCTCCGCGAAGCGGTCGACGAGGTCTTCGAGGGCGCGCGCCTCGGTGGGGCCGACGCCCGGCGAGGTCATGCGCCAGGCGCCGTTCTGCTTCTCGAACTCGAGCGTCTGCTGGTTCGCGGGGGCCGACGGGCGGCGCAGGGTCACGTGGTCGACGCGGGCCTTGTCGAGCCGCGGCCACGGGTTGGTGAGCGCGGCGGCCGTGGTGCTGGCAGGCTGCCGGTACGCGAGGATCGTGGCGATCACGAGCACCGCGAGCACGCCCAGAGCGATGCCGATTCCCTTGGAGTTCATGGCGATTGTTCTGTGAGAGGGGGGTGAGAAGTGTCGACGATCAGAGCTTGATCTCGGCGCGGCGGCGCGCGCGCAGACCCATGAGGAACCACCCGAGGATGCCGACGAGGGCGGGGAGGCCGACGACGGAGCCCCACTTGAAGATGTTCTTCTTCGTGTCGCTGGTGACCGACAGCTCCGGGGGCTGCACGCTCTTGGCGCGCACCGCGAGAAGGTCAGAATCCTGGCTCAGCCAGTCGAACACGTTGAAGAGCATCTGCACGTTGGTGGGCATGCCCTGAAAGGCAATCTCGCGGAGCTGGTCGATGCTGAACATCTTGCCTGAGCCCACCACGAGGAGGCGCGCGGGGCGCTCGCGCGTCGCGGCCGTGGGGGCCGTGATGGGCGCTCCGCCGACGCCGCCGTCGGGGCCCGGCGCGCTGGCGCCGTCACCCTGAAACGCGCTCGGGAGCGCGCCCACCGCGGCCACGGCGACCGTGTACGGGCCGTGCGGGCCGCCGCGGCCGAACACCGTCTGACGCCGCATGATGAGGTCGATCGCGTCGATCTCGAAGCTGCCCTGCTGCAGGAGCGAAACGTCGCTCGTGCGGCCGATGGTGATGAGCGCCGGGCGCGTGGTGCACTTCGTCTTGGCCTCTTCTTCGTCGCGCGCCTCGCAGTAGCGCGAGCGGTCGACGTCGAGCGACGACACGAAGGGCGTCACGATGCCCGGGAGGCGAAACACCGACGAGTGATACTGGTTGATGCCGTCGTCGGTGATGGCAGGGAAGGTGAAGAGACGGATGCGCGCGCGGCCCTGCTCGATCTCGGCCACGGCGTCGGAGGCGCGCGCGTCGATCACGAGGTTGGGTCGCAGCGTGATGCCGTAGCCCGTGAGAAGCTGCCCGAGGTTGTGCTCGGCCGTCGCCGCCGTGGGGCGCGTGTCGGTGCCCGTCACGTTGACGCCTGACGCGAACACGGCCACCGAGCCGCCGCGCATGAGGTACGCGTTGATGCGGCGCAGCTCGCGCTCCGAAATGGCCGTCGTGGGGTTGTTGATGATGAGACCCTTGATGTCCGCGGGGATCTCGTCTTCGCCGCCGTGCAGGTCGACGTTGCGGGTGGTGTACCCGACGTGCATCTGCGTCATGAGCTGCGAGAGGTACGGCATCGCCGTGTCAGGCGTCGCCTCGCTGTGCCCCGTGAGGAAGCCGATGGTGCGCTCGGGGTCGAGGATCTTCTTGATGAGCGACGTGACCTCGTACTCGAGCCCCTCGATGTTGGGGTTCACGAAGTCGATGCGCTCGGTGGTGCGGAGGTACGAGAACGTGATGCAGCGGTACACCTCGACGGCCTGCGCCTGACCCTCGCGGAGGGTCTGGAGCACGCGCTTGGAGCACTGGGCGCTCTCGGCCGCGCGCTTGCGCTCGTCGTTGTCGGTGGTCACCCAGTTGAGCTCGACGTGACCGCGCGAGGCGGCCACGTACTCGTCGAGCTGCTCGCGGAGCAGGCGCTCGTCGTTGTGGGCGGGCGCGGGCTGGTTGGGCGTCCAGTAAACGGTGACCGTGAGGTTGTCGTTGAGGCGACCGAGGGTGCGCTTGGTGCCCTCGGAGAGCGAGTAGATGCGGCGCTTGGTGAGGTCGACGCGCACGTGAAATACCTTCACGGCGAGCACGTTGAGCACGATGAGCGCGGCGGCTACGATGAAGACGAAGGCGCCCGACTCGATGCGGGCCTGACTGCGGCGTTCCATGTTCAGCTCCACCTCCGGCTTTCGAGCGAACGCGCCGTCGCCAGGAGGCACACCGAGATCACCGAGAGGAAGTACATAACGTTGCGGAGGTCGATGACCCCGCGGGCGATGTTGTCGAAGTGGTAGCGCGGGCTGAAGTACACAACGATGGGCGCGGCGGAGCCGAGCGCGGGCGTGATGTAGTTCAAGATGAAGAAGAGCAGGCCCACGACGAAGGCGACGAAGAAGGCCGTGATCTGGTCCTTCGTGTACGAAGAGACCATCACGCCGAAGGAGACGTACGCCGCGCCGCCGAGGAAGAGCCCGAGGTAGCCGCCGAGCACGGGGCCCCAGTCGAGGTCGCCCATCTTCGAGATGGCGACGGGATAGACGAACGTGAGCGCGAGGGCGACGGCGAAGAGGCCCGTCGCGCCGAGGTACTTGCCGAGAATGACCTCCCAGTCGCGGACGGGCTGGGTGATGAGCATCTCGAGGGTGCCCGTGCGGCTCTCCTCCGCGAAGGTGCGCATCGCGATGGCGGGCGAGATGGCCCACGAGAGCCACGCGACGCCCTCGAAGAGCGACTGCAGCGTGGCCTCGTTGCGCTCGAGGAAGTTGAAGACGAAGAACACCAGGACGCCCACGAGGAGCAGGAACATCCCGATCACGATGTAGCCCAGCGCCGACGAGAAGTACGAGGCGAACTCGCGCTTCGCGATGGCCCAGGTGTTGTTGAACATGGTCCCGACGTTGCCACGCGGAATGGCTGTGGCCGGGGCACTGACGGCAGCGGTCTCGGACATCGTCGTCACTCCTTCGCGGTGCTCTTGGAGGTTTCAGCGGCCTTCGCGTCGGCGCCCACCGTGAGCTGGCGGAACACCTCCTCGAGCTGCAGCGCCTCGCGGCGGAGCTCCAGCAGCGTCCACCCCTTGTCGACGGCCAGTTGGAAGAACTCTCGGCGGTGGTCGTCGCCGCCCTTGGCGGTCACCTCGACCACGTGCGAGCGGTCGTCGCTCGGCAGCTCCTTCGCGGTGCTGTCCTTCACCACCGAGCGCAGCGCCTCGAGCACCTCGCCGGCGTTCGCGGGGCCCTTGCCCGAGCCCTTCGCGCCCGCCTTCTCGTCGATGGCGACGACGTAGCGCACGCTGCCCGACTTGGCCGCGAGGTCGTCGGGCGCGCCGTCCGCCACGATCTTGCCGCGGTTCACGATGAGCACGCGCGCGCAGCTCGCCTTCACCTCCGAGAGGTCGTGCGTGGAGAGCATCACCGTGCGCGTCTTGCCGATCTCCTTGATGTACTCGATCACCTCGGCGCTCTCGTTGGGGTCGAGGTCGGCCGTGGGCTCGTCGAGAATCAGAATGGGCGGGTCGTGGATGAGCGCCTGCGCGAGGCCCACGCGCTGACGGTAGCCGTACGAGAGCTGGCCGATCTCTTTGCGCAGCGCCTCCTCGAGGCCGCAGATCTTCACGACCTTCTTGATCCGGTCGCGCTGTTCGCTCTTCGGGATCGCGCGCAGGTCCGCGGCGAACTCCAGGTATTCGACCACGCCCATCTCGGGGTACAGCGCCGCGCGCTGCGGGAGGTACCCGAGCACCGAGCGCACCGCCAACGGGTCGTTGAACACGTCGTAACCGCCCACCTTCGCGGTGCCTTCGGTGGGAGAGATGAAGCACGTCAGGATCTTCATCGTGGTCGACTTGCCGGCCCCGTTGGGACCAAGAAAGCCCACCACCTCGCCCCGTCGGATCTCGAAGTTCAGCCGGTCGACGGCGCGCTGCGTCCCGTAGATCTTCGTCAGGTCGCGCGCCTCGATCATCACGTCTGTGGACATCGCCTCGCCATTCGCCTGTGTCATTGAAGTGCCGTTGTCGTCGCCGCCGCGCGTGGCCCCTATGACCACGGCGGTGGGTGCCGTCACCCTCATGCGCTGCCGGTCATCACGCACATTCCGCTAGAATCCCAGCAGAAAACGCGCATCAGCCCCCCGTAATGGGGCGCCGACCGGCGGCGCGCATCCTAACCACCGACTTCGCAGTGTCAACGAGTCGGCGCGTCTCTCCGTCGCGCGCGTAACTACCCTTCCCGACGGCCTATTCCGTTGCATTCGCCCGCGGGGGCGACCATAAGCTCCGCCCCCCGATGTTTCGCTACGAGCGCCCCGTACGCTTCGCCGACGTCGACGCCGCTCGCATCGTGTTCTTCGCGCGCTACCTCGAGTACTGCCACGACGCCCTCGAGGCCCTCTTCGGTCAACTCCCGGGCGGCTACGCGGCGCTCACCATGGAGCGCGACGTGGGCATCCCTTCGGTGCACGTCGAGGTCGACTACCGCGCGCCCCTCGCCTACGGCGACGTGGCCGTCATCGCGGTGAGCGTCGAGGCGCTGGGCACCCGGAGCGTGACGTTTCGCCACGACCTCTCGCGCCTCCGCGACGGTGTCGCGTGCGCGACGGTGCGCCAGGTGGTGGTGACCGCGCGGCTGCGCGAGTTCGCCAGCGTGCCCATCCCCGACGACGTGCGGGCCCTCCTCGCGCAGCACCTCGTCGAGGCCCGTTAGCACACCCGCGCGCGGCAGGTTTTGTGGGCGCTTCGGCGAGAACGTCGTAGGCTTCT
>CANMAT010000274.1 GCA_947494865.1 Deltaproteobacteria bacterium | reverse complement strand
CTCCGAGGGGCCCACGCCCAACAAGAACTGGACGGAGGAGCGCATGCGCGCCCAGGTTCGTCAGGGCGCAGGCCGCATGCGCGCGATCCCCGTGGCGCGCCTGAGCGACGCCGACCTCAACGTGATGATCGCGTTCTTCCGCTCGACCCACGCCGTGCGCTGAGCGCTACGCGGCGCCCGTGCGCGACGAGAGGGGGACCGAAGCAGCGGTTTCACGCACCGCACCCACGCAGCGCGTCGCTGCGCTCTCCGTTCGCTGCGCGAGGCGCTCCGCAGCGCGCCACGTCACCCCCATGATCGAGTGCTGCGGGTTGACCCCGAGGTTGGTCGGGAGCGCGCTCGAGTCCATGACGTAGAGCCCGTTCACGCCGTGCACCGCGAGGTCGGGACCCACCGCGCTCGTCGCCGGATCGGCCCCCGCCGGGCAGCTCGCGAAGAGGTGCGACGCCATCATGCTGTAGTGCGACTGCGGATGCTCTCGCGCCTCGACGAGCGCCACCTCGGACGGGTCGCGCAGCACCGAGCGCACGCCCGCAATCCCAGGGTAGACCTCGCGCGCGCCTGCCGCGAACATCATGCGGCACAGCGTCGCGACGCCCTCGCGCACGCGCATCATGTCGGCCCGCGTCGGCGCGTAGCGCACCGAGGCCTCGCCACCGCGACCGAACCACGCAGGGCGCACGCGGCCGACGGCCTCCATGCGCACCTGCACGGCCCACTGCGCGACGTGGTCGAGGTGCGCCAGACGCTCTTGCCATGCCGGGCCCGCGCCGGGGAGCCTCGCCGCGATCATCTCGGGCGGCAGAGAGATCGACTCGAGCTTCATGCGGCGCTCGCGCAGCGGAACCTCGTAGGCTTGCGTCGCGCCGAAGCCCATGCCCACGGGCTCGTCGAAGCGCCCCACCACGGCGCACCCCGGGTGCGCCATGAAGGTCTCTCCCACTGGTCCCCGCAGCCCGCTGCGCCACAGGATCACCGGGCTCTGCACCGCGCTCGCCGCGACGATCACCGCGCGGCGCGCGCGCACCCGCAGGGCGCCCACCACGCGGCGCTCGGCGTCGAGCACGGCGCCCTCGACGCCCGTCGCGCGCCCGCCGTCGAAGCGCACCCGGTCGACGCGCGCCCGCGCGTGGAGCCTCGCCCCCTGACGAATCGCTCGCGGGACGTACGACACGTCCATGCTCTGCCGCGCCTCGCCGGGGCAGCCCTGGAGGCACTGCGCGCTCCCCTTGCAGCGCGACGCGTTGCGCGCGATGGCCTTGCCGACGAGCCCCAGCGCCTCGGCGCCGCGCGCCATGAGGGTCGCGTTGCCGCCCCACAGGCTGGGCGCGGTGTCGGTGATCTCGAGCTCGCCCTCGATCGCATCGAAGGCCTCGGAGAGCCCCCGCTCGTCGACGAGCTCGCCGAGCCCCCGGCGCTCGCTCCACTCGCGGCGCACCTCGTCGGGCAGTCGCCAGATGATGCCCGAGTTGATCGCCGTCGCGCCGCCCACGCAGCGCGCCTGCAAGAGCGGCAGCGGCGACGCGCCCTCCGTCGCGTTGGTGCCCATGTCTCGAAAGGCCTGCGCCATGGCCCCCAGCAGGTCGCGCGGCCGATCGGCCGTGACGAGCCGCGCGCCCTCCTCCAGCATCACCACCGAGTGGCCCGCGGCCGAGAGCACGCGCGCCGCCGTGGCGCCGCCCGCGCCCGTGCCGACGATTACGAAATCGGCCTCGTCTTCGAGGTCGCTCATGTCATCACTCCTTGCGAGGTCACGAGGGGGAGCGCGCGCCGCGTCGAGGGCGAGCGCGCGTCGGCCGCTCGGTCGTAGCCGCTGCGGGCGCGCACGGCGGGCGAGCGCATCATCGCGAGCGTCGCGGTGAGCTTGAGCAGCGTCGCGAGCCCTCGCACCAGGTAGGCGCGGTGATCGAGCAGGCGCGCGATGAGCTCCGTGCGACCCGCCGCGGGCAGCTCGTCGAGCGTCTGCGCGCGTCCGAGCGCCCACGCGGGCGCCAGCGCGACGACCCACACCGCGACGCGCAGCCCGACGCGCGCCTTGAGGCGCGACCCCGCGGCCATCACCTCGGCGGCGTAAACGTAGTCGGCCTCGCCGTCGGCCACGGTGAGCTCCCCTTCGGGGGTTGTGAAGGCGCTCATGATCGCGACGATCCAGCGGCGTTCGAAATCGGTGAAGGCCATCAAGATGCTCCCGGTCGGAGGAGGGCGGCGACGACCCGACGAGCCTCGCGGAGGGCGCGCGGCGACGCCTCTGCGGTCACGCGCGAGTCACCCAGAACGGCGCCCACAGAGCGACGCCTCGCCTGTCGTCGAGACACCCCGCCGTGCACCCGCCGGAGCGTCGCGGCGTTCTTGCACCGACTGCCCCGCAGGAGCAAGCGCGCGCCGCGTAATAAGTTACGCACCCCGGGAACGCGCACATTGAGCGTGCTGCCGGTGCGCGAAGCGCATACGGTGCACGTCAGGGATGATGCACGGCGACCTGTGTTTCGATGTGCTGCTTCAGCAGCGTCACGGCGCCCACGACGGCCTCGCGGAGCGTGCTGTTGACCGTGGCGGGCAGCACCGGGAGCACTGGCGCGCCGAAGAGGGAGAACGAGAGTCGTGTGGCGTCGGCGGCCGTGCCCCGCTCCACGATGACGCGCGTCTCGACGCTGCCGAGGTTGCCCGAGAGCGCCTCGCCGCGGATCTCGAGCGCGTCTGCCCCGCGACGAATCACCGTCATTCTGTGGAGGAACCACACGACGCCCATCGCGCGGGGGAGCTCGAGTTGAAAGTAGACGTCGGTGTGTGCGCGCTCGCGGCGCACGACGCGCGCGCTGCGAAAGCGGCGCATGAAGTCGGGGTAGCGGGCGTAGTCGAGAACCTCCCGCGCGACCGACGCGAAGGGTGCGCGGACCACCGTGACAGCCTCGACGACGCGAAGGGTGGTGCCGACGACGGGGCGCTCGGACACGCGCGGCGCGCTCTCAGAATCCTGCGCGTTCGCGGCCGATGCCATGAGAATCGCACAGACGAGGAGCGCGGCGATGGAGGGGGTGCGCATCGCGATTGTGGCGTGAGGGTAGGTCGTGCGGTCGCGCCCTTCCAGATGGGTCGCGGGCGACCGTCCGATTCATGGAACGGCGCGTGCTTTGGCCTTCGCCGTCAGAGCCCGTGCCTCGCGCCGACGGGTTGTTGCGCCACTACTTCGCCCCTGAGGATGAGATGACCGCGAATCCGCTCCACGAACCCGATGCGCCCGTCGCTCCCGAGAAGTATCGGGGGCGTCTCCTCGTGGTCGACGACGAGGCGACGGCCCGCCGCGCCCTCGCGACGCTGCTCTCCGACGACGGCTACCACGTAGAGACGGCGGCGTCGGGCGAGGAGGCGCTCGAGAAGCTCGCCGCGTCGCCGCCCGATGTGCTGCTCACCGACGTGCGCATGCCGGGCATCGACGGCGTGGAGCTCCTCACCCGCGCGAAGGCCCGCGACCCGCAGCTCGCCGTGGTGGTGATGACGGCCTTCGGCAACGTGCGCGACGCGGTGCACGCGATGAAGGTCGGCGCGGAGCACTACATCACCAAGCCCATCGACCTCGACGAGCTCTCCCTCGTGATCGATCGGGTGCTCAAGCAGACGGCGCTGCGCCGCGAGGCGGGCCTCCTCCGCGAGCGCGTTCGCAGCGAGAACCGCTTCGACAACCTGCTCGGCGTGTCGGCCCCGATGGAGTCGCTCTTCAAGACCATCTCTCAGGTGGCCCCGAGCCGCGCGACGGTGCTCCTCACGGGCGAGTCGGGCACCGGCAAGGAGCGCGTCGCGCAGGCCATCCACGAGTCGTCGAACCGGCGCGACGGGCCCTTCGTCAAGCTGCACTGCGCGGCCCTCGCCGAGACCCTCCTCGAGAGCGAGCTCTTCGGCCATGAGAAGGGCGCCTTCACGGGCGCCAACGTGCGGCGCGAGGGGCGCTTCAGGCTCGCGCACGGCGGCACGCTCTTTCTCGATGAGATCTCTGAGATCTCGCCGGCCATTCAGGTGAAGCTCCTGCGCGTGCTCCAGGAGCGCGAGTTCGAGCGCGTGGGCGGCAACGAGACCCTCAAGGTCGACGTGCGCATCATCGCGGCCACCAACCGCGACCTCGCCCAGATGGTGCGCGAAGGGCGCTTCCGCGAAGACCTCTACTATCGCCTCAACGTGGTGAGCCTGCGCCTCCCGCCCCTGCGCGAGCGCCGCGAGGACATCACCCTCCTCGCCGAGTTCTTTCTGCGCCGCTTCGCGCGCGAGTCGGGCAAGAGCCTCATGGGCTTCACCGCAGAGGCACTGCAGACCCTCATCACCTACCCCTGGCCCGGCAACGTGCGCGAGCTCGAGAACGCCGTCGAGCGCGCCGTCGTGCTCGCGAGCGGCAACCTCCTCGGGCGCGAGCACCTCTCGCTCCCGGGCTCCGTCGGGAGCCTCGCGCCGGCGGCCACCTCCCTCATGGCGCAGGCCGCCGCGCAGACGAGCCCGCAGGGCGCAGCCCGGGGCGCCGTGGTCACCGCCGCGGGCATCGAGACCGCCTACGGCCTGCAGCCTCCGGTGCCGGGCGCCACCCTCGCCGACCTCGAGAAGTTCGCGATCCTCTCGTCGCTCGAGGCCTCCGGCGGCAGCACGCACCGCGCCGCCGCGATGCTCGACGTGAGCGTGCGCATGATTCAATACCGCTTGCGAGAGTACCGCCACGGCATCAAGCGCGGCCCCTCGCCGGGCCGCGACGCCGGAGACGTTCACGACGCCCACGAGAGATCGTGACCGATGCCCGACCACGCGCCGCCCGCCTCCAGCGGGCGGATTCTCATCATCGAAGACAACCGCGACCTCGCCGACAACATCGCCGAGAGCCTCGCCGATGAGGGCTACACACCCTTCGTGACCACAAGCGCCGCCGAGGCCCTCGCGGCCGCGAGCGGGGTGGGCTTCGACGTCGCCTTCCTCGACGTGCGCCTCCCCGACGCCGACGGCACGCAGGCCCTCGTGCAGCTCAAGGCCCGCGCGCCCGACGCCGAGGTCGTGGTGATGAGCGGCGACGCCACCCTCGAGAGCGCCATCGCCACCGTGCGCGGCGGTGCCTTCGCGTACATTCTCAAGCCCTTTCCCCTCGAGGAGGTGCTGCGCCTCGCGTCGCTCGCGATGCGACAGGTCTCGATGCGCCGCGAGCGCGAGACGCTCCTCGCACAGCTCCTGGAGTCTGAGCTCCGCTACCGCGCGGTCGTCGAGACCTCGCCTGCGCTCATCGTCGGCGTCGCGCTCGACGACTCCGTGGCCCTCGTCAACGCCGCCGTCGAGCAGACCACGGGCTTCGGCCGCGACGCGCTCCTGGGCCGCCCCTTCGACGAGCTCGTGCCCTCGGCGCTCGCCCGCGACGCGTGGGACACCGACTCGCAGCAGGAGCTCACCATCGCGACCCGCGACGGCTCCGAGCGCCGCATCGAGTGGCGCTATCGCCGCGCCGACGGGCTCCGCTACGCCATCGGCATCGACGTGACCGAGACCCGCGCCGTCGAGCGCCGCGCCCGCGTCGCCGAGCACCTCGCGGTGGTCGGCGAGCTCACCGCGGGCCTCGCCCACGAGATTCGCAACCCGCTCAACTCCGCGCTCCTCGAGCTCAAGGTGCTGGGCCGTCGGCTCACGCGCGCCAACGACACCACCGGCGGCGCGAGCGTCGACGCGATCCGCGGCGAGCTCGAGCGCCTCGAGCGCCTCCTCGCGGAGTTTCTCTGGTTCGCGCGGCCGCGGCCCATGGCCAACGCCTCGCCGTGCGACCTCTCGAGCCCGGCCGCGACCGTCGCGCGGCTCGTTCAAGCCGAGGCCGCCTCGCGGAGCATCCGCGTCGTGACCGATTTCATCCCCGACGCACCCCTCGTGAGCTTCGTCGAAGATCGCATCCGCCAGGTGGTCTTCAACCTCGTG
>CANMAT010000273.1 GCA_947494865.1 Deltaproteobacteria bacterium | reverse complement strand
TGGCATCACCCTCGCGCGGGCCTGTCAACGCTTCGCTCGCCCGACGCCGCACACTCAGCGGCGCGTCGCCGCGGGAGAGCCCTCTTCCATCGCGGCGAGGAGCCCTTCGGAGGCGCGCGCGCAGATGTCGTAGACCCGCTCGAACTCGCCCGTGTACCAGGGGTCGGGCACATCGTCGTGGTCGGCGCCGGGCTCGTACCGACGGAGGAGCGTGACCTTCGCGCGCTCGGCGTCGGTGCGCGCGAGGCGCGCGAGGTCGCGGTGGTTCTGCCGGTCCATGGCGACGATGCGGTCGAAGCGGGCGAAGTCGGCGTGCGTGACCTGGCGCGCGCGGTGGGTGATGGCCACGCCCCGGCGCGACGCCTCGGCGCGCGTGGCCGGGTGCGCCGCCTCGCCGAGGTGGTTGGCGCTCGTGCCAGCGCTGTCGATGTGAAACCGGTCGGCGAGGCCGCGCGCGGCGACCAGCGCGCGGAAGGCCGCCTCGGCGGTGGGCGAGCGGCAGATGTTTCCGAGGCACACGAAGAGCACGCGCTGCATGGGCGCGAGGGTGCCGCAGGATCGAGCCTATTGTGAAGGGCTCCGCGCGGCGTCGGCGGCGGCGACGCACACCTCCGTCGCGAGGGCGGGGCCGGCGGCGCCCTCGACGCGCAGGGGCACGCGGAAGCAGCGCGCGTCGCCCACGGCGCGGCCCTCGTCGCTGAGCTCCACGGCGGCCGTCGCGCGGCCCGCGGGCGCGCCGTCGGGCCAGCGCAGCGCGGCGCCGCGGCGGAGCGTCCACCGGGGTGCGGCGTCGCCCTCGGCCTCGTCGACGTCGAGCTCGATCACGGGGAGCACCGCGCGCTCGGGCACGGTGCCTTCGAAGCGCACGCAGGGGGCGACGACCGCGACGCGCGCCCCCTCGATGGAAGCGCGCCGCGACGACACGTACACCGCCGCGCCGCGCGCGACCTCGGCCACGACGCCGTCGGGCAGCGAGGCCGACGTGCCCGGCGCGAGGCGCTCGGCGCGCGGAGACGTGCGCATCGCGCGCGACGCCGGGTGCTCGCGGCCCATCGAGGGCGCCTGCGCGAGCGTGAGGCGCAGGCCCGCGTGCTCGAGCTCGACGGTGGTCGCGCCCGCGTGGGCGGCGACGCCGGGGAGCGCCGTGAGCGACCCGTTGGGGCCCGTGAGCGTGAGGGCCCGCGAGAGCACCTCGCCGAGGTCTGCGACGCGCACGTAGAACCGCAGGCGCATGCCCGCGGGCGGCGCGACGACGGCGTTGCACTGCGGCGCCGCGACGGTCTCGACCTCGACCCACGGGCCCCGCTCGCGCACGCGGCGAAAGGTCGACGGGCTCGCGACGGCGACGCCCGGCGCGGCCTCGTCGGGGCGCGCGCGGAGCATCGCGCCGCCCTTCACCAGCACGTAGCGCTGCGCGGCGCGCGCACGCGTCGCGACGGCCTGTTGCGAGGCGCAGGCCGAGAGCGTCGCGGCCAGGAGAACACAGGGGACGTGGCGCATCACCGCCCGAGGGTAGCGTCGGTTGGTGCGCGTGCGTGCGCGTTTCGACGGCGCTGGCGGAGACGGCGCGGAGGGTGGTGATGGCGCCCGTCGGGGTGGAGACCCCCGTCGGTGGCGCGCGCGCGGGGCCTCACTGCGGCGTGACGCAGACCTCGTAGGGAGACACGTAGTTGCCCGTGCTGTTGGGGAAGGTGGTGATGCCCTCGAAGCACCCGCCGCCCACGCCGTAGCCGTAGAAGTCGACCACGGGCTGACCGTTCTCGGTGTACTGAAACACCAGCTCGTCGGGGTTGGGCTGGCTCCAGGTGCCGCCGTACGAGGCGCCGCCCTGCGGGATCGAGATCGTGTGGTCGGCGTGGAACACCGTAGCGTGCGAGGCGATCGAGCTCGGGTAGAGCTCACACTCGAAGAACGACGTGAGGCTCGTGCCCGTGCAGTGTCGGTTTACGACGTTGTTCTCGCCCGCGATCACGTGGTCGATGTTGAGCAGCGCCGCGGTGTGGGTGCGCGTGTTGTTGGCCGCGGGCTCGCTGCTGGCGACGGGCACCGAGGCCGTGAGGGTGATGGGCTCGTCGCTCTGCGGCGCCGTGAGCGTCACGTAGAACTGCCGGTACGCGTTGCGACCGAGGCGCGGGATCGGGCACGTGACCCGCGTGCCCGTGCGGGTGCACCCGGCGGTGATCTCGCCGACGGTGCCGAGCACGGTCACCGTGGGGCTCGTGTGCGTGAGCGGGAGCTGAACGGTGAGCGTCGTCGCGACCGAGTTCTGGTTGCCGACGTTGGTGACGCGCACCGTGTAGCGAACGGGTGCGTACACGTACACGTTCGAGGGCTGCGACACGCTGACCGAGAGGTCGGGGCCCGCGTGCGCCGCGCCGGCGGCGAGGGTGACGGTGAGGGCGGCGGCGAGGGCGAGAGCCGAAGTCACGTGAAGACGCATGGGCATTGCTCCTTGTGGGGTGAAGCGCGCGACGAGCCTCGGCGGTGACGGGCGCCCCTCGCGCCGCGTCGACCGACGATGCACCGTCGTCTCGATCGGGGTGTACGATGCGAAATGCCTTGAGCAAAGCAGAAATACGAGGTGTGACGCCCTTTGACAGGCGCACCGCGCGTCTTATCAGGTGTCAGACTGCGGGGTGTCTGAGACCGCCTCCGCTACGACGGGCGCCGGAGGCGCGCGGCGGGGGGCGGGGCGCCCGCGTCGGGTTGCGCGGGCGACCCCGCGTCGGGGGCAGTTGCGGGGGGCGCGACGGGGGGCGGCGGGCGCTCGTAGTCGGAGGGCGCGCCGTACTGGGGCACCATCGAGATGGCCTCGTGGCTGTCGGCGTGGGCCGTCGCGATGAAGGCGTCGTCGCAGCCCGCGAGCGCGAGCGACGCCCCCGCGGCGAAGAGCGCCGCGCGCGACACCCGCGGGAAGCGCGACGGCGCCGCGGCGCGCTCGGGGCACGACGCGCCGCAGAAGGGGCACGCGGCGTCGTCGGTGCGAACGTGCCGCGCGCAGGCCGCGCAGGGGGCAAACGTGGGAGGGCGAACGTTCATGGCGCGAGGCTAGCACCCGTCGCCGCGGCGCGGGCGGCGCCCTGCACGCGCGCGCGGCGCTGTGGTATCGCCCGGGGCACACCTCCGATGTCGCGCCCCACCGTGCTCTCCTCGCTGCTCCTCCCGGTCGCGCTCGCGGCCTGCAACAACGCGCGCCCCGCGCCCGTGACGCCCGTGACGCCCGCCACGCCGCGCGTCGACGCGCCCGTCGCGCCGCCCGCGGTCACGCCCACAGCCCGCTTCGCGGCCGACGTGGTCGCGCGCATCCCCCACGCGCCCGATGCGTTCACGCAGGGGCTCGAGTTCTATGAGGGCTCGCTCTTCGAGAGCACCGGGCTCTACGGCCGCTCGACGGTGCGCGTGCTCGACCCCGTGACGGGCTCCGAGTCGCGGCGCCGCGACGTGGCCCCCGAGCACTTCGCCGAGGGGCTCACCGTGTTCGGTCGGCGCATCTATCAGCTCACGTACGAGACGCACCGGTGCTTCGTGTACGACGCCGCCACGCTCGCGCCCGTGGCCGAGCACACGTACACCGGCGAGGGCTGGGGCCTCACGCACGACGACCGCTCGCTCATCATGAGCGACGGCACCGACACGCTGCGCTTCATCGACCCGGCCACCTTCGCCGTGGTGCGCCGCGTGCGAGTCACCGACGGGGGCTCCCCCGTCACGCAGATCAACGAGCTCGAGATGGTCGAGGGCCAGGTGTTCGCCAACATCTGGCACGGCGAGCGCATCGCGCGCATCGACCCCGCCACGGGCCGCGTCGTCGGGTGGATCGAGCTGCCCTTCTCGCGCGACTCGCTGGGCCTGCGCGAGCCCGAGGCCGTGCTCAACGGCATCGCGTACGAGCCCTCTACGCGCAGGCTCCTGGTGACGGGCAAGCTGTGGCCGGTGATCTTCGAAGTGCGCCTGCGCCCGGTGAGCGATGGCGGCTGAGGCCCCCACGCTGCGTCCCTATCAGCGCGACGCCGTGGAGGCCGTGCTCGCCGCGCGCAGGCAGGGCACGCGCCGCATGGTGGTGTGCCTCCCCACGGGCGCAGGAAAAACCGTCGTGTTCGCCCACCTCGCGCGCCTCGCCACGCGCCCCGTGCTCGTGATCGCCCACCGCGAAGAGCTCCTCTCGCAAGCGCGCGCCAAGCTCGAGCGCGCGCTCGGCGCCGGCGCCGTGGTGTCGATCGAGCAGGGCGCGCGCCGCGCGACGGGCGATTTCAAGGTCGCCGTGTGCTCCATTCGCTCGCTGCGATCGGAGCGCCTCGCGCGGCTCCTGAGCTCGCCCGCGGGGCGTCAGATCGGGCTGGTGATCTATGACGAGTGTCACCACGCGGCCGCGGACGACAATCTCCGCGTGCTGCGCGAACTCGGGTGCTTCGAGAGCGGTTGGACGGGCACGCTCGTGGGCTTCACCGCCACCACCGCGCGCGGCGACGGGCGCGGCCTCGACGGCGTGTTCGAGCGGATCGTGTACGCCCGCACGCTCCCGGAGATGATTCGCGACGGGTACCTCGTGTCGCTCCGGGGATACCGCATTTCAACGGGCGCCGACCTCACGCGGCTCTCTTCCCGCGGCCTCGATTTTCAAGAGGACGAGCTCGCCGAGGCCGTCGACATCGAGGAGCGCAACGCCCTCGTGGCGCGCGCGATTCAAGAGCTCGCGCGCGACCGTCGCACCATCGCGTTCTGCGTCACCGTGGCCCACGCGCGCAACCTCCAGCGCTCGCTGCAGGCCCTCGGCGTGCGCGCGGGCATGGTGCACGGCGAGATGGCCGCCGACCTGCGCGCGAAGGCCCTGCGCGAGTTCGCCGACGGCGCAGTGCAGGCGCTCACCAACGTGGCCGTGCTCACCGAGGGCTTCGACGACCCCGGCGTCTCGTGCGTGGCCATGGCGCGCCCCACGCGCTCCGAGGGGCTCTACACCCAGTGCGTAGGGCGCGGAACGCGGCTCTTCGAAGGCAAGCGCGACTGCCTCGTGCTCGACTTCGTCGACGTGTCGTCGCTGAGCCTCTGCGCGCTCCCCACGCTCTTCGGCATGCCGCGCGAGCTCGACCTCGAGGGCCGCGACGCGCGCGAGGCGCAGGCCGCGTACGATCAGATCGGCTTCGATCACCCGGCGTTTCAGGTCGAGGCGGGGGCCATCACGCTGGGCGAGATTCAAGAGCGCGCGGCGGCCTTCGACCCGCTCACGCAGGAGGTCGACGTCGACGTGCGCGCGGTGTCGCGCAACGCGTGGGCGTCGCTCGGGCGCCACGGGCTCGCGCTGCACTTCGAACGCTCACCGGGGAGGCTGTGCGAGGCCCTGGTGCTCTCGCGCGGCGCGCGCGGCAAGCGCTGGGAGGTGACCCTCGACGGCGCGCCCGTGGAGCGCTTCTCGAACATCGAAGACGCCGTGCAGGCGGTCGACTACGAGGTGCACCGCCGCGGCCCCGCGGTGGAATCCTCGGCGCGCAGCGGGGCCCCGTGGCGCCGCACGGCCATCACGAAGGAGCGCGCGGAGCGCATCGCGAAGGCGCGGCTGCGGCCGTGGCCCCCGGCGAACCTCGGCGAGGCCGTGGTGCTCGAGGCGCTCATGCTCGCCCGCGGCGCGGTGCGAAGCGGGGCGTGAGCGCGCCCCCCTCGCGGGCGGCGGTTACGCGATGACACGCGCTGTGCCCTCACGGCCCGCTGTGCCACCTGCGCCACGCGCGAGCGACCCATTGGGTCGCCGCGCTGCGCGCCGCTGCGCCGATGAATCGTCGCGGAGCGCAGTGCGGCACACGCGCTGCTTGGTGAGTCCGCGAACGTACTTCCGAGGGGGAACCACCATGCGTCACCTGTCGTATCTCGCTTTCTTCTTCGCGCTCGGTCTCGGCCTCGAGGCCTGCGGTCAGTCCGACGAGTCTGCTTCGTTCGC
>CANMAT010000272.1 GCA_947494865.1 Deltaproteobacteria bacterium | reverse complement strand
GTTTCGCTCGTGCAGACCTACCACGACTCGTACTCGCGCATCATTCGCGAGCGGGGCTTCGCCGAGCTCATTCGACGGATGCAGGCGCGGGTGCAGGCGCTTCAGACGGGCGCCGCGGTCGCGCCCTGAGGGGTGTTATTTAGGCCGCTGCGGCGGGGCGTTTCGTTGACACCCGTCGCCCGGCGGGAATACGGTTCCGCCGCCAAAGGGCACCGCCCAGGACCGAAATGAAACTCTACTCCAGCAAGATCCCAGTCATCGCGATGGACATCGTTCGCGCGCTCACGGTCGATGGTGACATCGAGACGTCGAGCCCGCGCGAGGTCGAGGCCGACATCGAAGCCGTGCTCAAAGAGTACCTTCGGATGGAGCGCGACCTCACCGAGAAGGCGAAAGACAGGGTGGAGGCCATGGGCGGCACGCGGCAAGACCTCGGGCGCTTCAAGAAGCAGCTCGCGGATCAGCGCAACGTGGGCACCGGCGGCGAGAGCGCCTCGTACATCTTGAACCAGCTCAACGCCATTTTCATGCGCTCGCCCCACGTCGAAGAGATCTTCTCCGACGACGACGTCATTCGCCGCAAGTGCCGCAAGGTGCTCGAGCGGCACATGAACGAAGACGGCGAGATCGACAAGGAGGTGCGCGACAAGATCAAGAACCTGCAAGAGGGCACCAAGACGTGGGAGGTCGAGTACGCCCGTGTCATGGAGCAGGTGAAGCGCAAGCACGGTATCTCGGAGTAGAAAGAGGGAAGCCATGTGGATCCCCAAGGTTGAAGAGAAGAAATTCTTCTGCCACAAGTGCAGAAACGAGCTCGTTTTCGACGTGAAGATGCAGCGTCGCGACGCTTGCACGCACTGCGGCGCAGACCTGCACGTGTGCAAGAACTGCGAGTACTGGGATCCGGGCGCGCACAACCAGTGCCGCGAGAAGATCACCGAGTACATCCCCGATCGAGACTCGACGAACCACTGCACCTTCTTCACGTTTCGCAACGGCGAGCCGGGCACCAACGAGGCCGAGCTCAAGGCCAAGGCGCGCCTCTCGTCGCTGTTCGCGCCGAAGAAGTAGTCCGCGCTCGCATCCCCAAGAAAACGGTCGGAGGTCTCTCGTGCGTGTTCTGGTGACGGGTGGCGCGGGCTTCATCGGCGGGCACCTCGTCGATGCGCTGCTCGCGCAGGGCGCGACGGTCCGCGTGATCGACAATTTCTCTACCGGTCGCCGCGAGAACCTCGCGCACAACCTCTCGCGCATCGACCTCGTGGAGGGCGACCTGTGCGACCCCGAGGCGACGGCGCGCGCCGTCCACGGGGTGGACACCGTGTTTCACGAGGCCGCCATTCCGTCGGTGGCGCGCAGCGTGAACGACCCCGTGGCGAGCAACCGCGCCAACGTGGGAGGCACCGTCGAGCTCCTCCAGGCCGCGCGCATGGCGGGCGTTCGCAAGCTCGTGTACGCCGCCAGCTCGAGCGCCTACGGCGACACCGAGGTGCTCCCCAAGGTCGAGACGATGACCCCGCGGCCCCTCTCGCCCTACGCGGTTTCGAAGCACACCGGCGAGATGTACGTCTCCGTCTTCGGCAAGCTCTTCGGCTTCGAGACCGTCTCGCTGCGGTACTTCAACGTCTTCGGCCCGCGGCAAGATCCGACGAGCCACTACGCCGCCGTGATCCCGCTGTTTATCACCCGCATCTTGCGCGGCGAGCGCCCGCAGATTCACGGCGACGGCGAGCAGTCGCGCGACTTCTGCTTCATCGAAAACGTGGTGAGCGCCAACCTCCTCGCGGCCAGGGCTCGCACCGCCGGCGAGGTGGTCAACGTGGCCTGCGGCGCGCGCGCGACGCTCAACGAGCTCTCGGTGATGATCAACAAGTCTCTCGGCACCAACCTCTCGCCCGAGTACGGCCCCGGCCGCGTGGGCGACGTTCGCCACTCGCTCGCCGACATCTCCGCGGCGCGCGCGCTGCTCGGCTACGAGGTGCGCTACGACCTCGCCGCGGGCCTCGCGAAGACCATCGCGTACTACCGCTCGCTCAGCGCGTAAATCCCTTCGCGAGAGACCTTCACCGTGCGCAGCATGACCGGCTTCGGTGCAGGGGAGGCGCCCACCCTGAAGGGCCGCCTGGTCGTCGAGGCGCGCTCGGTGAATCATCGCTTCCTCGAGGTGCGGGTCAAGCTCCCGCGCGAGATGGTCGACCATCAGGTGTTCGTCGAGCAGCTCGTGCGGCAGCGCCTCTCGCGCGGCCGCATCGACCTCGTCGCGCACTCCGAGGGGGCGGAGCACGCGCCCGTCACCCTCGACCGCGCGCGTGCCCTCGCTGTGCTGCGCGAGTTTCAATCGGTGGCCGACGAGTTGGGCCTCGCGGGCCCCGTGCCGATCTCGCTGCTCGCCAGCGTGCCCGACCTCTTCGTGCAGTCGAGCGACCGCGACCCCGAGGCCACCCGCGCCGTGTTGCGCGCGGCCGTCGACCGCGCGCTCGAAGACCTCGACCGCGCGCGCCTCGCGGAGGGAGCCCACCTCGCGGCCGACCTCGCGAAGCGCCTCGCCGCGGTCGGCGTCCTCGTCGCCGACGTCGTCGCGCGCGCCGAGGGCATGGCGGGTCGTCACCGGGCGCGCTTTCGCGAGCGCCTCACGCGGCTGCTCGACGGCGCTCAGGTCGACGGCGCGCGCCTCGAGCAGGAGCTCGCCCTCGTGGTCGATCAGGCCGACGTGAGCGAGGAGCTCACCCGCGTGGCGTGCCACCGCGCGCAGCTCGGGCGCCTCGTCGAGGCCGCCGAGCCCGTGGGGCGCCGCCTCGATTTTCTTCTGCAAGAGATGGCTCGCGAGGTGAACACCATCGGCGCCAAGGCGACCGAGGCCGAGGTCACCCTCGCGGTGGTAGAGCTCAAATCCGAGATCGAGCGCATGCGCGAGCAGGCGCAGAACATCGAGTGACGCACGTGAGGTCGACGCCCCGGTGAACGCGCACGACGACTTTCTTCCGCTGATCGTTACGTCCCCTTCGGGGGCGGGCAAAACTACGCTGGTGCGGCGCCTCCTCGCGCGCTTCGGCGACATGGCGCAGAGCGTGTCGGTGACCACGCGCGCGCCGCGCATGGGCGAGGTCGACGGCCACGACTATCACTTCGTGACGGCCACCGACTTCGCGACCATGGTGGCCCGCGGCGCCTTCGCCGAGTGGGCCGAGGTCCACGGCCACCGCTACGGCACCTCGCTCGAGAAGATGGAGGCCGCCCGCGACCGCCTCCGCGGCATGGTCTTCGTCATCGACACGCAGGGCGCGCGGCAGCTCAAGGCGCGCGTGCCCGACGCCGTGGGCGTGTTCGTGCTCCCGCCGTCGATGGAGGTGCTCGAGGGCCGCCTGCGGGGCCGCGGCACCGACAGCGTAGAGACCATCGCGCGGCGCATGCACAACGCCCGCGGCGAGCTCACGCACTACGGCCTCTTCGACTACGTGGTGATCAACGACGACCTCGACGCCGCCTCCGACGAGCTGTGCGCCATCGTCACCGCCGAGCGCGCGCGTCGGTGGCGCCGCGCGGGCGCCGCCGAGCGCGTGATTCACGGAGCGACGGTGCGGTAACTTCGACGGCGAGCCCGCGGCGCGTCAGGCGGGCGTGCAGCCCAGCGCCAGGCGGCACCGCCGCACGCCCGCGGCGTCGCCCACGCAGACGCCCACCGCGCACTCTTCGCCGCTCGCGCAGGCCTCGCCCTCGGCCTTGCGCGGGCGGCACGTCTGCGTGGCGGGGCTGCACACGAGCCCGGCGTTGCAGCTGTCGACGCCGAAGCGCGCGCTGAAGCACGGCGAGTTCTCTGCGCCCGTGCCCACGCGGCGGCAGCGGCCCGCGACGCAGTCGAGGCCGAGGAGCACGTTGCACACCTCGCCGCCGTTGTTGCCCTGCACGCAGCGCTCGCCCTCGCGCTCGCGCACCACGAAGGGCAAACAGCGCTGCGTGAACACCGTGTTGTCGAAGTCGCACACGGCGCCGCGCTGGCACCGCGCCACGCACGGCGCCCCGAGCGCCGCGGGGCCCGAGCACACGGCGTAGGAGCCCTCGGCGGTGTTGCGCGTGACGCAGTCGAGGCCCGGCGCGCACACGCGCGACACGCGCGCTTCGCCGCGGTAGTCGGTGCAGATCTCGCCCTCGCGCGCCTGGCCGGGCGCCTCGGCGGCGATGCAACGGAAGGGGTAGCGCTCGCCGCTGAGCGCCGTGTCGAAGCGGCAGTCGACGCCGCCCGTGAGGCCCTGCGCGGAGCACACGCGAAAGTCGCCGAAGCAGCGCTCACCGAGCGCGATGCGGGGCACGCAGAGGCCCGGGCACCGCGACTCGCCCGCGGGCGTGAGCGCGGAGCAGTACGCGTCGCCCGCGCACGCTTCGTCGACCTGACACGGCTGACCGACGGCGACGGTGCCGACGAACACCTCGGCGCACGCGGCGGGCTCGGCGCACGGCGACGTTCGCTGCGCGTCGAGGCAGCGGCGGGCGGCGTCGGCGTCGAAGCGCGCGACGCCGTCGGCGACGAGGCGCGCGTCGCGACGCCGGAGCGCGGCGCCGGGGAGCGCGTCGGTGTGCGCCACGCAGCGCGCGTAGCCACCCATGTACTGCGCGACGCCCGCGTCGCTGCCTTGCGGGGTGCACGCGAAGAGCGACGCGCACTCGACGTTGGCCTCGATCGTCTGAAACTGCGCGATGGTGAGCGCGGCGGGGAGCGTCGCGGGGATGGCCTCCGGGGGCGGCGCGGCGGCCTCGTCGTCGGCGCACGCGGCGCACATCGCGGCGGTGAGGAGTGCGTACGGAGTCATGGTCTTCATGGCAACCCGCACGCGAGAGCAGAGACCGTGCCGCGCTACGCGACGCCCCCGCGGCGCGCGTGATCGAGCACCGCGGCGTTGATCGCCACGCCGTCGAGGTACGCGTCGCGGTGGGCGATCGCGCGAAACCCGCTCGCGATCGCGCGCAGCTTCGCCGCCGCGGCGCCCGCGCACTGCGCGGCCCGGGCCGTGTCACCGTGTGCCAGGAGGGCCTCGATGAGGGCGAGGTCGGCCATCGCGGCGCCGTCGATGATGCCCCGATCGAGCGTCTCGACGGCCACGGCCTCGCGGGCGATGCGGAGCGCGTCGTCGGCGCGCCCCTGCGCGAGCGCGACGCGGGCGCACAGCGCGAGCGCCGACTGCTGCGCCGCGGGCGCGCCTGCGGACTTCGCCAGCGCGACGCGCGCCTCGACGTCGGCCGCTGCGAGGTCGCCGGCGCTGAAGAGCACCAGCGCGAGCTCGGCGCGGGCCGCGGCGGCGATGCTGCCGTGCTCGGTGGTGTCGAGCCACGCGACGGCCTCCCGCGTCGCCGCGAGCGCCCGCGCGAACTCTCCGCGGTGCAGGTACACCAGCGCGAGGGGGCGCAGCGTCATGCCCACGCCGAGCGGGAGCCGCATGCGACGGCAGAGCGCGATCGACCCGTCGAGCCAGCGCTCGGCCTCGTCGTAGCGGCCGCCGCGCGCCGTGGCGATGCCCAGCACCGTCTGCTGCGTGGCCATGTTGCGCTGGTCGCCCGCGCGCTCGTAGGCGCGCAGCGCGCGGAGGGTCTCGGCCTCGACCGCGTCGAGGTCTTGCGTGCGCGTGGCCCGCGCTGCGTAGGCGCCCGCGAGGCGCGCCTCGACGAGGGGGCCGAGCTCGTGCCCCACGACGCCGCGCTCGACGGCGGCGAGCACGCGGTCGGGCGTGGTGATGTCGCCCGCGTAGTAGAGGTGCACCGCGACGCGCGCGAACGCGATGGCCCAATGGGCGACGGCGCCGGGCGTGGGGGCCACCGCCGCGGCGCGGTCGATCCACGCGGCGAGCTCGGCGGTGCGACCGGCGCGGCCCCGCGCGGTGCCGGCCTCGCCCGCGGCGCGAAACCACTCGGCGGACCCATCGGGGAGGAGGCGCATGGCC